>CANRMR010000005.1 GCA_947631785.1 uncultured Clostridia bacterium
AAAGAATGTGAAGGTATGATGTTACAAGCTGATGGTACACCTTTTGATTGGTTTGAAGATGGGAATAAATATTCTATACATGGTTTCATAGATGATGCAACTGGTAAAATCACTGGTTTGTATATGTGCAAAAATGAATGTTTACTTGGTTACCTGGAAGTATTAAGACAAACTTTAGAAAATTACGGAATACCTATTTCTCTCTATCCTGATAAATACAGTGTGTTTTTTCCGCCAAAAAAAGTTGACGACCATATAACTATTGAAGAGCAGCTAAATGGTCGCCAAAAGGGTATCACTCAATTTGGTAGAATTGTTGAAGATCTTGGTATTGAGATGTTTCCTGCTAATTCTCCCCAGGCAAAAGGAAGAATAGAAAGATTATGGGAAACTCTTCAAAGTAGACTTCTTACAGAATTTAGAATTAATCATATTAAAACTATTGATGAAGCAAATAATTTTTTTGTAGACTATATTCCTAAATATAATGCTAAATTTGCTGTAGAAGCTAGTAGTAAAAAAGTTATGTTTTTAAAACTACCAAAAAGATATAACTTAGATGAACTTTTATGTGTTAGATTTGAAAGAACTATTGATAATGCTGGAGTATTTTCTATTAACAATAGCAAATTTCAAGTTATGGATAGAAATTTGCCACCTAGAACAAAAGTACAAATTTATTTAAGTCAAAAAATTGGAATGCGTGTAAAATCTAACAATAAAGTATATGATGTACAGCCTTTAGAATTAATATCTAAAGACAATATAGATAAAAATTCATCAAATTATCGTCAGTTGTTGTTACCAGACGTTGTTTTAGAATTAATTAATGAATTTTATCTAAAAGATGCTAAAGCATCATAAATTAAATCTCTCGCCTAGTTATATTATTAACTAAATATTTAATTTTAAAACAAAAAAATAAATCTTGAGCCTGCCTCCGCGGCGAGCGGACAAACTCAAGTTTATACATAGGTGAAATTTTCGCTAGTAAAATAATCTTATTTTTTAGTGAAATTTTCAAAAATTATTGACACTACTTTTTGGTATTATATTTATTCAAAATTATATTTTTACCTAATATAATTTTGAAAATAGTTATAAATCCGCCAAAGCAGTGAATTATAAAAAATAAGTAATCATTTACTATATTTATAAGTTTTTGTTTATTTATATATTTTAGTTTGGTAAGCAATCTTTCAGCTAAATAGTTATATACACTTATATAGTTAAACATAAGTAATAATATTATTAATGTATATATATAATTATAATATAAAGTAATAATTAGAAAAAATATAAATAATATTGGGAAAAATGTCCAACTTACAAATGCTTTAAAGTTTAATATTGCCAAATATAACTTTTTTATATTTTTTTCTTTAATTTTTCTATAATATGAGAATGCATACAATGGTCCATTAACCCATGTGGATTGCTGTTTTATATATATTGATAACGTATTAGCAAAATCAGCTTTTTCTAAATATGGAACGGTCTTTATCTGTACATTGTTACATATTAATCTATATCCAAACTCATTATCTTCATTAATTTCCTTCTCGCTCCAATAACCATATTTCTGTAATATATTTTTATTTATAAACAGTCCATGTCCAATTGTATAAACAAAATTATTATTTTTAGATTCTTTTAAATATTTACCCATCTCATAAATCAACGACCATCTATTTTGCCATTTTTGTGCACTATGTAATATTCCACTATTAGAATTATCAAAATAACTTACCTGTTGATAAACTTCGTCTTTTTTCATATTTTTTATTATATAAATAAATGTTTTTATTTCTGGACGAGAATCCACATTGTAAATTGCTATAATACTGTTATTAGGCAGTTTTTTTGCCATGTAATTTAACTGATTGGCCATTGTTCCCTCTGTATTGGGAGAGTTATAGATAAATATATTATTTGTATTTTGATTTATTATTTCTTTTTTTACTGTATTATATGTTTTTGCTGATTTTTCTTTAGAAGTTGTGATATAATATACATTACAAAATTGAGCTAACTTCTTGAAATATTTTATTGAACTTTCTATATTATTTGACTCATTATAAACTGGTATAATAACATTAATTTTTTTATATTCATTAATTTTATTTTCTTTATACTTATATTTCGATAAATATTTTTCTACTCTATTATAGCGAATTAAAGATTTTATATTAGTTATTATTAATAAAATGATAAATATAATTATTATATAATCCATTAGATTTCCCCTCTTTTTATACAGTCCAAAATATAGTAAAATAAATCTACCAATAGTACTTCTTTATTTTCTAATATATTTATAGTATCTATAATTTCTTTTATAGATTTGTCAGCTTTAATCATATATATGTTTGAGAATTTTTCCATTCTTTTATCTAATTTTTTATAAAAATTAATTTCGTCTTTCAAATACTTTATGTTATCATTAAAATGTTTTCTTTTTTTATTTTTATCGCTTTCTTTTCTTGATAATAATGTTTTTTCATCTGCATATAAATAAATAATTTTTGATATATATAAATACATTGGTATTTTTTTTACTATCTTATTTATAATTATTAGTTTTTCATCCTGAGAAACTTTTCTATTATGACTATAAAACAAATGTGTAATTCCCATAAGAAAACTTGTATCTAAAATTACATTTCCATTAGATAAACACTTTATTCTAGTTATAATACTCTCAATTTGATTTTCATAATTTGCTAATGTATATTTTTTATATTTAAATTCTTCTATATACTTATGAGTACTTTGTTTTTTTCCTATAGATGTTTTACCTATTGCAGGTGCACCATCCAATAAAACTACTGAATCATTAACTGGTAAATTCTTTTTTAAATTATGATATATGAAATCACATTTTGTAAGTATATACTGTCTATTTTCTTTAGTTTCTATTATTTCTACTTTTTTATCCTTTAACATATTTGAAAAAAATAAATTATATTTTAAATAATATTTATAATCCACTAAAGAATTTTGAGTTTTTTTCTCTTTTCCAAGTAAATTATGACTTTTATTTATTAATTCAAATGGATATAGTATAAAAAACAATTTATCGGGAATAAATATATTATTACTATTTACTAATTTATTCATTTTGTCTACTAATTTTGATTTTTCTTTATACTCAAATTCATTCGAAATTAATGTATATATATATATACTGACAAAATTGTTCTATCCATTATACAGGATTTATTAAAAAATTCTTTATATTTTTTTATTTCATTATTTATATAATAAAGTTGCCTATCAATAGGTTGCATATCTGCTGGAAAAGTTGTTTCTTCTATTATTGGTATTTTATTCTTATCTGCAAATTTTTTTATGAATGTTGTTTTTCCAACATTTACATTTCCTTCTACAGCCCAAATCATATGTTAATATCTTCCTTTCCGTGTGGTAACATTTTAAAAATATCTGGTACAATTTCTTTCAATTTTTGTGTGAACATAATATGCATAAATTCAGCTTTGGAATACAAATCAAATAATATTTTTACATCAGTTTCAGTGTACTTAAAGTTTATAAACATTTCATTTAAGATTTTATATATTTTCTCATTTACTTCATTTAATACTGTATAATATCTTTCTATTTCATTTTTAAATTCGTCGTTTAGTCCATAATTTTTTAAAATTGCTATAGCAATATTAACACTTGAAAAGAAATGTTCAAAATATCTTATATTTATGTTTTTGAAATATTCACATATTAAATTATAACATTTTTCTACTCTTTCATCCTTAATTTTATAATTATATGCTTGATCTATTTTTTCTAAAGAGTTATAAAGTATTTCAGAATTTTTTGTTCCAGGTAATATTCTCATTTTTTCAACTAGTATCCCTGGTCTAAATAATTTTCCTATTTCTCTTAAAAAATTAAGATTTAACAATAAATCTTCATAAATAGTTTCATATGAAAACAAAATAAAGCCAATATGATATGTAATATTTCTAGATTCTAATATTTTTATAAACTTTTTAGTATCTGTTTCTGAAACATATTTATTATTTGATATTTGAAATTTATTAGATATATTCTCTACTCCGAAAAAAACTCTAATTAGTCCTATTGTTTTTAATTTATCTAATAATTCTATAGGTATTTTATTAGTTATAGATAAATAAATCATAAAATTAAATCTTATATTTCTATTTTTTATTTCTTTTATTATTTTCAATAATCTATCAGTATCTCCATTATTTTTCCAAAATACACTATCATTAAAAATTAAATATTTTTTTCCCATTTTATTAACTAAAAAATCTATCTCATTTACTAATCTATCTACTTCAATTGTATTTTTAGGATATTTTAATATATTTACATGACAGAAAGCACAATTATATATACAGCCTGTACTTGCTTCTAAATTAATATACTTTCCTTTCTCCAAATATTCAATTTCTCTATCTATTCCGTAAACTACTGTACTTTTTTCAACTTTCTGTTCTTTTAATGTAGGGAATATTTTTTCTATTGTTTCTATGTCTTGCATGTTAAATATACCATTAATAAATTTATAGCTTTCTTTTATTCTATTTGCATTCAAATTTGCAAATGGACCAGTAATATATATTTCCTTGTTTGGATAAATCTCCTTTAAGTTTTTGAAAAATCTTATTCCATATTCAAAATCTTTATAATTTGTTTTATATATTATAATATCATTAGCAAGTATATTATTTATTTGTGTTCGATTATAAACAAAATCATCAATTTTCAGAACGCCTAATTTAACATTATATCCTCTATTTAAAAGAAAATCTGAAAATTTTCCTACTGATAATGAACATATTGATTGAGAATATAAACTTCTATAATAAAAAATCCCTATATTCATTTATTAATCACCTACCTAATTTAATAAGTTATTGCTAATTTACAGTTTTTACATAGAACTGGAGTATCAATATTTTTTTTATATACAGCTTTCCTTAAATCATTATATTTTTCTGAATTCCATATTTCTTTGATAGTGTTTTTTTCAATATTTCCAATAACCATAGTATGTTTCCAATCTTGACAACAAAATATTACATCGCCATTTGACAATATATGCATTCTTTCAATAGGTCTATTTTGTTCGCAACCACAAACATTTTCATTATAAAATCCATTATTACTATAAGAAACATTTTTACTTCTATCTAAAAATCCCCATCTTTCAAATTTAAAATTTAATTTTTCAGCAAGTTTACTCATATTAATAAATTCATCTTCACTAATCTCTCCATTATCTATCATAACAATAGAAACGATTGTATTTGAACCTTTAAATATTTTGCTAATTAGATTTAAATTTTGAAATACTTTTTCTTTGATAAGTCCTGGCATCATTTTCTTATAAGTATTACTTGAATATCCAAATACACTTATTCTAAATTCTGCTAGATTTAATTCTAATAATTCTTCTAATTTAAATTTATTTAGCATAGATGCATTTGTTGAGATTTCTATTTCTATATTAGGACATTTTTTTCGTATTTTTTTTACTTTATCAATATAATCATTTTGAATAAAAGGCTCATTATTTAAATATGGTATTATCCTTGTTAACATTCCATCTTCAATTTCATTTAAAAATTTATTAAATAACTCTTCTTTCATATATTCTATTTTATAATGCATATCTTTGTAGGGACATATTAAGCAATTGGAATTACATAAATTATGAAATTGTATTTCAACAACTTTAGGGAATTTATTACATATCATTTTTTTACCTCTCTTTAATTCATTCCTTTTTATTAATAAATATTTATCTTTTAATTTCATCAATCCATGTACTATTATTTATTACTTATTCGCATAAAATTACTCTTTTCTATATTAAATATTTTATAACAATTTAGTTGAAATTTCAAGCTTTTTTATGAATAATTTGACATAATTTAACATTTATAGTATAATATTATTAAATTTTATATATGTATTATTTTAATTCTTGCAAGTTTCCAAATGGCTTATATGACAACATTACTTTTAAAAGGGGGACTCTTTATGATTATAACAATAGATGGATTAGATGGTTCAGGAAAATCTTCTTTAGCTAAAAACTTGGCAATGCGGTTAAATTTTAAATATATTGATAAACCTATTTATCAATTATTTAATGTATTTGGAGATAATAACATACTATATGATCCAATATATCAAATACAAGACTCAGTTTATAATAAAACTAATTCAGACAAACTTAAAACATGGTTTACTGGTATGAGTTTATTATATATTAAAGAAGTTTTGGGCTCTCAAGACATAATAATTGACAGAGGAATTTTATCATGCTATGCTTTTAATGGCAATCCTTCCTCTGACCCAGTTTTCAATTTGCTTCTTCAACTTGGTGTTTGGTTTGATATTAGTATTTTCTTGTATGTTTCTCCAGAAATTCGTAGGCAAAGATTATTAAAACGAAATCCTAATGATCCTGACTTATATTTGGATAAGATTATGAATTTAAAATATGATTCAATTAATTCATTTTTAAATTCCCATAAAACACTTCCAATTATTACAATCAATACCGATAATTTAACCGAGAATGAAGTTATGGAACAAGCAATTTTAGAATTAAATAAGCATTTTAAAAACTCAAATATTTTTTAGTTTTTATATAAAATTTTTAGTATATATTAATATTGGCACTTTGGATATATTTTTCAATATTATTCAGAGTGCCTTTTCTATACAGATACCTTATTTCATCCACACTAATACTTTATCTAATATATGCTTTTTAAGTTCTTAAACCTTTTACTAATAACCTTTTAGTATTTAAAACTTATGGAATACAAGTAACTAATCTTACATACTCTTTGTTTTCGTTTATTGTTATATTTGAAGTATCATTAGGTTCTACTATTTTATATTCTCTATAACATATTCTAACTTTTGATTAAAAAATATATAAAAAATATGATAATAAAAAAGAACATTTTTAATGTCCTTTTTTGATTTTATGTATTTTTTTAAATCTTCAAAAGCATTGATAATACTAGATTTTAAAAGGGTGATTACTTCAAATATTTTTTTTACACCATCAGAAGTTGGTGTTACTTTAAAAGATGGATATAATGGAAACATCTCTGCAAGAGATGCTGGTAGAATTGGTGGTAACATGGTTAGAAAATTAATACAACAAGCTGAAAATAACATGATAGGTAAATAGTTTTTATACTAGTTAGACTGATTTTGCAGGATTGTAAATTTTGTTTTTTTATACATATAAAAAGGCAGGATTTGCAATCCTGTCTTTTTACTTATGTATCCTTATAATTCTGGTTCAATTAGTCCATAATTTTTACCGTCTTTTAATTTAAATAATACATTTACTTTATTTGTTTCGATGTTTACAAATGTAAAAAATAAATTGTTTTCTTCTTCTAATTTTATTTTTGCATCTTCTGGAGCCATTGGCTTCATTTCATAATATGATGTTTTTAATATTTCATTTTCTATTTCTGTTTCGTTTTTTGAAATAGCTGATTCCTTATCTTTTATTGTATCTTGTCTTATTTGTTTTTCTTTTTTAGCTTTTGTTTTACGAATTTGCCCTTCTAATATGTCTATATCTTTATCAATAGATGCATATAAATCTTTATGCTCTGTTACAGCTTTGTAAATATCTATATTAGTATTTACACGAATTTCTGCAATTTGCAATTCTCTTTGTTTTTTTATTGTTACAGCTACTTCTAATTCCTCATCAAAATATTTTTGTACTCTTTCCAGTTTCTTTTCTACATATTCTTTTATAGAATCTGTTACTTTTAAATCTTTTCCTGTTATTTTTATATTCATAACTTTATCTCCTTTCAAGTTTTATTATTGTTTTTTCATTATATATGTTTTTCTTCTTTTTTTCAATACTTTTTTAAAAAAAACGAAAACCTTAGCAATTATGCTTAGGTTTTCGTACATAGAATCTTAGTTCAAGCCACCAATGAACTCATCGTATGACTTTTGTGAATAGAAAGTAGAAATTATAAACAAAAATAATTCTGCTTCTCCTTTCTTTTCACAAATTGACCATCCTTTTTCGCTTTGAAGCCTTGGAAGCTTCAGCTTCTTTAGCTCCTCACGAGGTTCTTCAGGGACTTTTACCAAATCTCCATTTGAAATAAAGCCCATCATTTGATCCCGATTGGTGTCTGCTGGAAATTTAATTAGGATTTTAACTTTCTTTACTTCCAATCCACCTGTTCTTAAGTTTACAATTTGCATCTTTTTTCCTCCTATGTTTTATTATCAGTTTTACTGATTATGTTAATTATATCATACAATGCATTTTTTTACAATATATCCTCTAATTTATATTCTTTTTCTAATTTATTATTAAAATATAATTTAGAAATAATTTCTAGTTCTTTTATATATTTATCTGGTATATTAAAAGAATATAGTTTTTTAGCCGGAGCAAGTATTGCATATTGAATTGCCTTTTTTGTTGCATCTGACATTTGCAGAGCACTTTTATCTTGTTTAGCACACACACCACATTTAAATCCATCTTCTTTTATACTAAAATATAATATATTTTCTTTTTGTCTGCATACTTTACAATCACTAATATTGGGTGTATATCCTAATATTGAAAGTAACCTAAATTTAAATATTGCCAAAACTAAATCTTTATTTTTTTCTGTTTCTGAAATAGTATACAATGTATTTAAAAGTAATTGCATAATTTCATAACAATTTTCATTTTCAGTTGCTACATCTATTATTATTTTTGTAATAAAACTTGCATATTTTAATTTGTCTAAATCTGTTCTTAGTTTGTAAAAAACTTCTATAGTTTCACAAGAGTTTATATAATATGTATTTGTACTTTTATATAATAAATATTCACTAAAACATAAAAAACCGAGTGCCTGCCAAAAGGAGACTTTTTGGTCTTCTTGCACCTTTGGCAGCACACCCTATTTTTCCTAAATTTGGTGTTAAAATTGTAAGCATTTTATCATAGTCTCCCATGTTACTTTCCATTAATACTATTCCAGTTGTTTTTATTATTCCCATCTTTTTCACCATCTAGATTTTCTTCTATATTTTTTAATTGTATAAATTCTAAATATGTGTTTATATCTCCTGTATTTTTAAAGGTATTCCACGCAATTTGTTTAATCATACGAAATCCTCTCCTTATCTATGTTTTAAAATTTTGCCTTTTATCTTTTCTACCTTTAATTTTATTTTTTACATTTTATTTTTTTATATTCATTTAAATTTAATTTTTGAATTTTTTTACTATATCATCTTTGTTTTGCCAATCTTTTTTTGTTTTTACCCATGTTTTTAAGTTTACCTTTGCATTTAGCATTTTTTCTATATCTTCTCTTGCATATGTTCCTATTTTTTTTAGCATTTGACCATTTTTTCCGATTATTATTCCTTTATGAGAATCTCTTAAGCAATATATAGTAGCTTCTATATTATATATTTGTTTGTTTGATTTTGTTAAGGATTCTTCCATTTTTTCCACTTCTATATAAAGTCCATGTGGAACTTCATCTTCTAGCAATCTTAATGCCTTTTCTCTTATTATTTCTTCTACTAATTGTCTTACAGTTTGGTCTGTATACTCTTCTATATCATAATATGCAGGACCAACTTTTAATAGTTTTTCTATTTCATCCAAAAGAATCTCACAATTTTTTCCACTGTTTGCTTCTATTGGTACAACTGCATCAAATGGATATTCTTTAGAATAAATTTCTATTAATTTTAATAATGATTCTTTTTTTACTAAATCTATTTTATTAATTACTAAAATCGTTTTCTTTTTTGCTTCTTTTATTTTTTCTAATATTCTTTTATCTCCTTTTCCAATTTCCTTACTAGTTGCCTCTATTAAGAATAATACAACGTCTACTTCAGAAATTGCACCAAATGCAGTTTCTATCATAGTTTGTCCTAATTTACTTTTAGGTTTATGAATGCCTGGAGTATCTAGAAAAATAATTTGAGAATTTTTTCTGTTTACTATTGCTTTAATTTGTGTTCTTGTTGTTTGCGGCTTGTTTGCAATAGCTGCTACTTTTTCTTTAACTAGACAATTTAACAATGTAGATTTTCCTACATTTGTTCTTCCTAGCATTGAAACAAAGCCTGATTTAAACTCTTCCATTTTACCTCTTTTCTAATTATTTAATTAAAACTAACTTCACAATCAATTGGACAAATTTCTATAAAAGTATTTCCATCATTTACATCTATTTCATTTCCTGATAAATCTTTGTATATTGTTTTAGCTGACCTAGAACTTTTTTCACATGTAATTTTTATTGCATTTCCATTTGTAATATAATAACCTTCTAAATTACCTACATTTACTAATTCTTGTCTTCCTTTATTTTCTCCATCATTTAACGTGTAATTTCTTGCAAATGTAATAATTATATTTTTGCACGAAATTATATCTCCTGTTTTCCAATCTTTTTGTAATTTTCCATCAGCATATTTTTCGTATTTTTTTGTTTCTTCATTATACTTTAATTCTACCTTGCAAGATGTTGAAAATGGTATATTAACATCATTTGCTATAATTGCATCTTCTTTTTCATTTAAAGTTACCTCATCTGTTACATAATTTAATACACTCTCTTTATTCGACGTTGTTCTATATCCATTTTTATTTGCTATTTCTAATATCTTTTCCGTTGATGTAACTGCATTGTGAGGTGCCGCTTTATCTTTTACTCTCCAAAATTGACTGCTACTTGCAATTAGTCCATTTATATTATTTACATTTAGTTTTTTTATATCGGATTGTGCCTGAGGACTCCAACCAAAATGAGTATATAGAGCATCATTTTCTAATGCATAATCTAAAAAGTAATGTCTTGCACTTCTTACAGGGCCAATTTGTTCTAAATCTTGTCCTTTAAAAATTGCCATCATTCTAGTATATCCACCTTCTACTATTATTTCATATACAACATATGCATCATTTAACCCTGCTTGTGGTCTTGCATCTCCAACATTGTCTATCATAACAGCAATTGGTCTTGCATCTCCAGAATATATTTGAACTTTCTTTTCTGGCTCTAATTGTGCTACAATTGTATCATCTACAACATTTGTATCGTTAATCTCACTATTTACTGTTTGTCCTTCTTTACTTTTATAAAATTTTAATGCAAGTAACACACCTAATACTATTATAACTAATATAAGCAAAATTATTAATATTTTATTTACTGTTTTTTTATTGTTTTTCGACATATCTGTTCCTTTCAATTTAATATATTTATCTTTGTATTTTTAGGTTAGATAATACTGTTTCTTCCTTTATTCGCATTTGTTCTTTTTCATCACTATTTATGTGATCATATCCCATTAAGTGATAAAAACCATGTACCAACATATAAGATAATTCTCTTTCAAAAGAATGTCCATATTCTTTTGCTTGTTCTGTTACTTTGGGAATTGATATAATAATATCTCCTAATACTTCTGTATGAGTGCTTGTACTTTCTAAAATTTTTTCAATTTCTTTTTTTTCAAACATAGGAAATGAAAGCACATCAGTTTCTTTATTTATATTTCTAAATTTACTATTTATTTTTTTTATGTTTTCGTTATTTGTTAAAGTAAGGCTAATATAAAATGTATTTTCTTTTATATTTTCTTGCTTAAAACATTCTTTAGCAACATTAATAAGTAATTTGTCTATATCTTCACTTTCTGCTATATCAACATCATCATATATAATTTGTAATATACTATCCATTTGCTCTCCTTTTATTTTTTTGCATACTGTTTTTTGTATAATGTATATTTTTTGTAGTTGGAGTATTTTTTATAGCTCTCATTGCACCATAAGATACTAGCTTTTTCTTATAAAATTGAATAATACTTCTGTATTTTTTTTCATTTATATATAGTGCTTTTAAATCATTTTTTATAAATAAAATTTCTTTTTGTTTTTGATATTCTTCCTTGTCTTTTATATTATCTAATTTTTTATATTCTTCCCAAAATTTCTTATATTCTTCTCTATCTCTTTGTTTATCCCAATATATTTTTGTAGATAATAATTTTAAGTTATAATCTTCTATTAACTTTATTAGCATATCATATGCTTTTTCTTGCTTGTTTGTATTTGGACTACTAATAATTAAATTTCTAGTTTCTTTTAAAAGCTCAATATAGCATTGCTCAGCAACGACAAGTGGCAAGCTGTGGGTAAATAATTTTCTACTAATTCCTAGTAAAATCATTTTCTTTTCTAAATTATCTCTTTTATCTAATTTTCCTACTTCAAATGTATTAAATTTGTCATAGTCTTCTAGTATCTCCTTAAATGAATTTTGATTATCCAATTCTATCTTTATTGGTAAATTATTTTTTATATATTCTTCTAATGTTTCAAATATTTTATCATATATTTCTTTTTTAGTTCTTTCACCTATTTTAGCACTATCAGCTAAACGTATAGAATAATTTTTTAAAATTCCTTTATATAAAGAATCTATTTTTTCTACATAAAATGGATTAAAACGATTTATTAACTTTGCTTTTTGACTTAATTTTACTGTTTCATAATCTAGTTCTATTAAAAATTTTTGTTTTCTATATTTATATTCCATATATTGTGTCTCTTTTAAGTGAGTAATAGTATAATAGTTTGATAATGCATTTTCTTCAAAACTACTTGCTGTATTATTTTTTACTTTTTTATAAATAGAATCCATAATATATTTATCAATAGACTCTAAGTATAAAGAAAATGCTTCTTCATATCTTTTTAAATAGACATCTTTTTTATCTGCTGTTTCTTCATCATCAATATAATTTTCATATGCTTTTAGCATGCTATTTCTTTTTATTGAAATCATCATGCCATTAATACCTAGTTTTGTTGGAATTAATAATTTGCTAATAGTATCACCAATTTTTTTGAAAAACCTTGTATCATTTTCTAATACTTTTAATCCTCTTTCTTCCATCTTATGCACCCTTCCTTTCAAAATACAATTCTCTCCTTGGTTCCAATATTTTCTAATACTTCATATATTACCTCTACTTCTAATGAATCATCTTCATCTTTTTCGTTTACTTGTTTATTTACAATTTTAGCATTTTCTCCAACTTCTACGGATAATTCATCTTCTAGCTTTTTTTGTAATATTTGCTTTAATTCTTCTTTTTCATAAACAATATTATCAGTTCTTTGCTCTTTGTATGTATCCGTAATAATTTCTATAGGTAAATATATATTAGAAAATAGTTTTAATTTTTTTGCTGTACTTATTGTATCATACTTTTCGAATTTTGGAAGAGTTTTATACAAATTTATTTTAAAATTATTTATACGGATACTGTATTTTTTTTCTTCTAATCCGTGTAGCGCTTGTTACATCTTGTACATACGACATTTTTTCTTTTTTACTATACCAAACTTTTGCTAAAACTTCTCCTTCACTATGCATATACCTTGTACCCGTATATTTTCCTTCTATCCATCCTCCTATTAAAACACTACCTTTTTTTACAACATCTCCTACTTTTGCAACTTGAGTTCCATTCTTTGCTGTAATTTTTACAATCACACCTTCTTTATCAGATATAATATTACAATATTCTTCAGGATTTATAATATCTGGTTTTTTTTCAGCTTCAACAATTTCTATTTTTGCATTTGTTCCTTCTAAACTAATTCCCATCCATGCAATATCATCTCGTTCTAATCTAATCTGGTTAATAATTTCTTTTGTATTTATTTTATTTTTCAATTTTCCTATTGAAATTCCCTTATCCTCTAATTGCTTTTGTATTTCTTCATTACTTATTGTTTCATTTCCAATTATTTCTATATTCCATATAAAATTTGATAATATCAAAATGCTAACAATTAACATTGCTAACATTCCTATAAATATTTTTCTTTTTTTATAACGGTTAAGTAAAAAAGGAATTCCCTTTTTTTGATTTATATGTATTTTACACTTTGTTTTTTTTGCTACATTCTTTATTTTTTTGAAATCATAAATTCCAATATTTGCTGTAAGTAATCCTGCATTTTTTCTTTTTACATTCCATAAAAATATTTTTTTAGAAACACAAATATTTATAAATCTTTCTATAAAATATCCTTCTACTGTAATAGTAATATATCCGGCTTAAGTATTGATATAGTATCTTAAAAAACATTATTCCACCTCTTCATCTTCTTTGCTGAGTATACCTTCAAAATCTATACTATCAATTTTCCCTGTTATTTGAATATCATCATCTGTCATATGAATTAATTTTAAGTTATATCCATTGACATTAATTGCACCAATATACGTATTTAATTTTACAAAAAAATCTTCATATTCTAATATATTTTTATAATTTTCTACTAACATTTCTTCAAATCCTACAATGGTTATTTTAGGAACATTTGAAACAACTTCTTGTGGCATTTCTAATAAATTATTTATTTTTCTTTTATATTGTTTTTTTTTCAACTTTTACCTCCTTAAAGCTATTTTTCAAATTCATCTAAGGATTTGAATTCATATCCCATATTTTTTATTTCTTTAATACATACATCTAAAACATTTGTATTATCTTTTGAATTTCCATGTAATAAAATTATTGCTCCTGGATGTATATTATCTAATATTTTTTGTTTAGCATATTCTTCTCTTCCTTGTTTAGATTCATCCCAATCATCATATGCTAAGCTCCACATAACAGTTGTATATCCCAAAGAATCTGTAATTGCAAGCGTTCTTTGGCTACATTCTCCTTTAGGAGGCCTTATATATTTTGCTTCATATCCTGTTTTATCATAAAGTGCAGTATGAAGATTCATTACTTCTTCTTTTACTTTTTCATCTGTAAGTGTTGGCATACTTTTATGATTTACTGTATGATTACCAACTATATGACCTTCCTCTATCATTTGTTTTACTAAATCTTCTTGTGTATTTAAGTAATGTGCAGTAATAAAAAAGGTAGCTTTAACATTATTTTCCTTTAATGTAGATAAAATATCCTTTGTGTATCCTGCCTCATACCCTTCATCAAATGTTAAATAAACATACTTTTTTTCTGAATTTCCCATAGCTATTGCATTATACTGTGATAATACTTCCATATTTTTACTTCCTAAATCTGGTTGTTTATGATTTTCTGCTCTTTTTACTCCCCATGCTATAGTAGTATTGCTTAATCCATTTGAATTTACTTGAATAAATTTTTCCTTATCTATTTTATTTTTGTTATATATGTAAATAACAAAAATTATGACAAATATAATAATACCAATAAAAAATAATTTTCCTTTTTTCATCATATATCTCCTTATACTTTTTGTTTAATAATATTAATTAATTTAATATATTATTACAAATCCATAATTATGATTAATCCTTTTTTCTACATAATTTGATATTTTTTTAAAAAACTATTGACATTATAAAAAATTTAGATTAATATTGTATGTATCGCTGGAAATATAAGGTAATTTAGATGAAAATGTTAAATTAGCTTTTTCTGTTAATTTAGCTATTTTTTATGTTCTATAAAGGAGGAAATACATATGTTGAATTTCGTTTTATGCGATGACAATGAACAAGTCTTAAACCGTTTTTGTGTAATACTAAAAAATATATTCACAAAGCACGATTATGAAGCACAAATAGCATTTAAATCTACAAATGCTATTGATATATTAAATTATGTTAAAGATAACCATACTGATGTTTTGTTATTAGATATTAATCTAAAATCTAATATTACTGGAATAGATCTAGCTAAACAGGTAAGAAAATATAATAAAAGTTTGTATGTAATTTTTACAACTGGTCATTTAGAATATGCAATGCTTGCTTATAAAGTAAAAACATTTGATTACCTTGCAAAACCTATTACTCAAGAAAGATTAGAAGAAACAATAATAAGATTATACGATGATATTACAAATTCACCTAAAAACTATATATCTTTAGGTAACAGAACATTAATTGATCAAGATGAAATTCAATATATTAAAAGAGATGGAATGAAACTTGTTTTTTATACACCAACACAAGAATATCAAACATATAGTTCTTTTAATAAAATAATGAATAATTTGCCACAAAATTT
This sequence comes from uncultured Clostridia bacterium, assembly GCA_947631785.1. Taxonomy (GTDB): domain Bacteria; phylum Bacillota; class Clostridia; order TANB77; family CAG-508; genus CANRMR01. Next base: position 16,123 of record CANRMR010000005.1, read on the forward strand.
TGTAAGATGTCATAAATCATATATTGCCAATATTAACAATATTACAAACGTTGAATCTAAAACAAATACTATATCATTTGGAGATGAAGCAAAATGCTTTATTGGACCAAAATATAAAAATGAATTTTTGGAGGTTTTTAATTATGGAAATAATACAAAACATGTGGACAGATCTAACCACACCTAATGAATGGATATTTAATATTTTCTCTATTCCATTATCATTTCTTGAAAATACAGTAATGATGTTATTATTTATAACTATTTTAAATATTGAAACAACAAAAAAACAAAGATATCTATATGTAATAATTATATCAATTTATAGTATACTTTCTTTAGTTTTTATACCTAAACCTTATGGTACGTATATAAACATTATAATAGGTATCTTTATTACATCTTTTACTTTAAAGACAAATATATTTAAAGCTATAATAGCAGAAATTATTCCTTTTATTGTAACTGCATTTTTAGAAACTGTATTTGGAAGATTATTCTTAATTATTTCTCGTCAACCTTATGAATACGCAGTTTCTATTCCAATTTATAGATTATCTATGGTTTTAATAATTTATACAAGCATATTTATCATATATAAAATAATTAAATATTATAAATTTCATATTATATTATCAGATAATCTTAATAAAAAAAGTAAAATCTTACTTATACTAAATTCGCTAGTAGGTTTAATTACATTAGGAATTCAATTTTATTTAATAGTATTTTATAATGATAAATTGCCTATATATATTATTTTACTTACAACTCTAAGTTTTATTTCATATTTCTTTATTAGTATATATAGTTTAATTAAAACCACAAAATTAGAAATTACTGAAAGGACCTTAGAAGAAACGCAGTTATATAATAAATCATTAAAAATTTTACATGACAACTTAAGAGCATTTAGGCATGATTTTTCAAATATTGTACAAGCAATAGGTGGATATGCAGAAAGCAAGGACTTTGACGGACTTAAAAAATATTATTCTCAACTATTAGAGGATTGTCAGCATGTAAATAATTTAGAAACTTTAAACCCTGAATTAATTAATAATCCTGCAATATATAGCATACTAGCATCAAAGTATCATAAAGCAGATGAATTAGGTATTAAAATTAATTTGGAAATATTAATAGATCTAAATACTATCAATGTAAAAATTTACGAATTTACAAGAATTTTAGGTATATTATTAGATAATGCTATAGAAGCAAGCAATAAATGTGAAGAAAAAGTTATTAATGTGCAATTTTCTCAAAATGATAGAACTAAAAAACAAATAGTTATTATTCAAAATACATATATAAATAAAGATGTTGACATTGAAAAAATTTATGAAAAAGGCTATACCTCTAAAGAGAATAATTTAGAAGAACATGGTTTAGGACTATGGGAAGTAAGAAAAATACTAAATAAACATAATAATTTAAATTTGTATACAACTAATAATGAAAAATATTTTACACAACAATTAGAAATATTTACAAACTAAAACTTTGTAATTAGAAAAACGAAAAGGATTTTATCTTTTTCGTTTTTTCATTAGGCTATGCATATTTGTAAAGCAAAATGCACATATGTGTATCGAAAGCTTTAATTTCGTTAACGCACAGTTTTTTATTTGCAAATTCAAATAGGCAGAAAAAAGTATGACAAAGCCACATTTCTTGTATAGTAAGAGGAAATTTCAGTTAAAATATTATTATATTATTATAGTACTATTTTATTTCTAAAATAGTACTATAGTAGTTTCGTAGTTTTTGTTACTATTATTTTTTATAATAGTTTGAATATTTCTTTATGTATTAAAGAATTAAGAAAAGTTTTTAATCACTAATCTTTTTTAATTAAACTTGCTGGCATTTTTGGTTGATGCCATACTCCCCAAAATATACAAGCTGTATTTGTAGATTTTGCGTATTTTTCTGCCATTTTAGCTAATAATTTTAACATAAAAAATTCCCTCCTTACTATTTAATTTATTTATAATACAAAACATATATTATGTTTTATATTAAACTGATTGAATTGATTTGTTGTTATAAATTTCATGTCCATATTCATTTTTTGTAAGTTTATAAGCAAGCCTTGTAATTGATATTGTTTGAATTAACATTCCATATATAATTATGCTTGCAATTAAATCATTATTTATAACAAGTGATACTGCTAAAGTAATTGTTAAAGTTATATATGATAAAATTCTTTTTTGCGTTCTTTCTTTTTTTGTAAGTATTGGTACATTTTCTGTATCCGCCGGTGCATATTTTTTTACCAAAATCATTCCAAATATCCATACAATTGCTATTGAAATATATTTTATATTACCTATAAGTGGAAGATATTTTGCAAGTAATACTGTCCCACAATATATAGATGTAGTACAAACTACACATCCAATATGTGTTTTTAGGTGAAAACCCCCAGAGAAATTACGATATGGTAATATTATAAAAAACGCAAGTATTGTATACCAGCCAATTCCCAATAAAAAAGCTATTGCTATCATTATAAATATTTTTGGAATTTCGCCTATAATTAGCTCTACACCATAATGAATTACTTCTGCTTTTTCATCATCTATATCTGGATTTTGTTTTCTTATTTTATTTGTTAAAAAATCACAAATTTTATCGATCATTTTTATCTCCCTTTGTTTTCTACGAGACAATTTTATATTTATTTCGACACAATTTGCGTTTCTATTTATAAGATGTTTATTTTAATTTACATTAATTTTATTTTTTTGTTTTACAAATATTTAAACTATTTTTGTAAAATCGACATAACTTTATAACAATATATTTTATGTAATAAATATTTAAAAAATTCCAGATATATTTCCTATTAGATAAAAAAAAATAGAAAACATTTTTGTTTTCTATTTTTTTTATGTTTATTCATAATCATTTATACTTAATATTGGATAAGAAAATGTTTTTCCTTCTATTGAAATTTGACCTTCTTCTATATGATTTTTATAAAATTCTTTCGAACCTTTTAAAAAGTTTTCATATTTTAGATCATTTGTTAATTTTCCCCCACCTTGTATAATTGGATCATCCCATGTTACATCTATTGCATACCAATTATTATCTAAGTAAACATAGTTCCACATATGTTTTTCAGATTCGCCTTTAGAATTTTGCCCTATTCCTTTTGCTAGAATGCATGGAATATCTAAATCATCTAAAATATATTTTAAAGCTTTAGCATAACCTTCACATACTACTTTTCTTTCGATAAATGCTCCATAAATATTATGTTTGTTCTGTCTTGATAATGTAGTATCATACTCTAAGTTATCTACAAGCCAGTCGTGTACTTTTTTTATTTTATCATAATTAGAAAATCCCATTAATTGATTTTTCATTTGCAATTTTACATTTTCTAATTCATAAATTGCATTTTGCACTTGATCATAACTTGAAAAAGCATCATCAAAATAATTTATATTATCCCCTTTACCAATTGTTACTTTATAATTTACATTGCTTCCCCATGTTGATTTTGTTGTAAGAAGAGAAATCTTTGCAGTATCAACAAAAAACATATCTGTATTATCATAAATAAAAGCATCCCAAGAATCCTGAAAAGCTTCTGCTAATATACTATCACCATTTGTTTGATATAGCACATTAGTTATACTATTTGGCAGGGTTATCTCATAAACTCCTGTTTTTAAATTTTCTTTATTTTCAACAAACACATTGTAAATTTTCTTTGCAACATCATTTAATTGTGTATAGAAAAAGTTTTTTTCTGCATTTAATTTATTTATTATTTGTTCATTATTGCTATTTTTATAAACATTATTATCTTCAACTCCTGTAATAATATAATTTTGTAATTGTTCATTTTCTTTATTTTCTTCATTAGCTATTGTTATATTTTCATTTATAAAATCAAAAGATACTCCAGTCATTTCTTCTATTTTATCTACATCATAACCCCTATATAAGAAAAAATATATACAAAAACATATTAAAGATATTAAAGCTAATATAATAACAATCTGTATTAATGCTAAAACAAAATTTCCTATCTTTTTCATAGTAACTTTTCTCCTTTATATTTATTATAATAGATTCTTGATATTTTTTCAATAAAGATAACTTATATAAAAATATAATTTATAAATTAATTATTAAATAGTATTAATTTATTTTTTCGACATAATATTGTAATAAAATTGTAATTTATTTGTAATACCAATTTTTTTGTAGTTATTATATAATATAATTGATACAAAAGATTGGAGGTCTTTTTTTTTGAATAATATTGAAACTAATCTAAAAAAAGAAGGTATAAATGTTATTAAATCCTTAGATACTCTTACAATTAACACAATTGCAAAAAATGTTTCTCAAATTTTGTGTGCTACCTTTCCAGAACAAAATCTAAATTATAATGAAACATTTATCAAAATTTCAAGGCTTAACATGTATGTTGCAAACATGCCTAAGGATATGTCTGTTGCAAAATATTATTACAAAAATTCTTCCATTTATTTAAGTAATAAAATGGATTTTAAAATTTTAAATAAATGCCTTATACATGAATGCATTCATGCACTTCAAACAAAAAGAGACTTAAAAAATGATGTAATAAAATTAGGTTTATGCAATTTTTCAAATTCTAGATTACCTGGCATGGCTTTAAATGAAGCTGTAGTTCAACTTATGTCAGAAGAGTGTATTAAATCTGTAGAAGATAGTGTAAAATATTATGGAATTGAACTATCTACTATTAGCCCTGATTATTATCCTCTAGAATGTGCTATTGCAAACCAAATGGCATATATTACTGGAAAACAATGTATGTACCATAGTACAATTTTTTCAGATTCAATTTTTAAAGATACATTTATCTCTTTTACATCTAAAAAATGTTTTTATACTGTTGAAAAAAATTTAGATATAATGATGAATTTAGAAGATAAAATTGTATATTTAACAAATAAATTAAATTCTGAGAATATGACTAATAAATTAGCTTTTAAAATATCAAAACAAATTCTACAAATGAAAAATATTATAATGAATTTATTTATTAATACTCAAAACATAATTATTAAAACATACTTTGATAGTTTTTACAAAGAAATTTCAACATATAAAGATATTGAAAATTTAAGAAATAAATTATATGGCTATAAAAATTACATTGGAACAACTGAAAATTATACTTTTTATAATGATTATTATATAAATATGATGCAACTTTTAGAAAATAAATATGATGAATTAGATGGAATTACAACATTACCTACTATTTACAATGAAAGTAAACTTTTAATTGCTTTTAAAAAATTAAAACAACTATTTTCAAAACAACAATCTACAATGTATGGAAATAATTTAATAAATAAATAAAAATATATATTTATTTACAATAAAAAACAAAGGTATATATAAAATTATCTTTTTTCAAAAACCCTGACGCGCAGTTTGGGAGTGAAAGCGAAGCGAAACGACCAGCAAGGAAATGTTTTTGAAAAAAATAATTTATATATATACCTTTGTTTAAATATTTTTGTTTGAATATTTTTGCTTAAATGTTTTTGCTTAATATATTTTGCTTTTATATGCCCTTCTTTAAAATACATATGTTTAATATATTTTTTTTATATATCTTCATTAAAAATTAGTAAATTAATTTTACATTTTACATTTTTCATTGTCTTTTTTAATTATTTGTTTTGCTGCATTTATTCCTGCTCTTGCGGCCCATGCAACAGTTTGTTTTGCACCTATTATATCACCTGCAGCATATACATTTTCAATTGAAGTTTCATAATCTTCATTTACATTTATGTATTCCCATTTAGAAGTTTCCAATTTTAAAGAATCAACTAACTTCTTTTCTGGAATTGAACCGACAGCCATAATTACATAGTCCATATCTAATAAAAATTCACTTTTTTCTATATCAACAGGTACTAATCTTGCTTCCCCCTGTTTTTGCACTAAATTAGTTTTAATACATTCTATCTTTTCAACTTTTCCTGAATTTGATAAAATTCTCTTTAAATTTGTTTTAAATAAAAAATTAACTCCCTCATTTTCAGCATCAGCAATTTCTTTTTCTTCTGCTGGCATTTGCTCTTTGCTTCTTCTGTAAATTACAGTTACCTCTTTTGCCCCCATTTTATTTACAGTCCTTGCAGCATCCATTGCTACATTTCCACCACCGATAACAGCAACTTTTTTTCCATTATAATCTGGATGTGATTTATATTCTAATAATTCATTTCCTCCATAAACACCTATTAAATCTTCTCCAGGTATATTCATTTTTGAAGATACATTTGCACCTATTGCAAGTAAAACACTATCAAATTGCTCTTTTAGCCCATTTATTGTAATATCCTTGCCTAATTTGCTATTATATTTTACTTCTATACCCAAAGATAACACTTTATTTATCCAATTATTTAAAAGTTCTTTATCTAATCTAAACTCTGGAATTCCATGGTTTAATAATCCTCCCAATACACTGTATTTTTCAAATATTGTTACCATATATCCATTTTTTCTTAAATAATATGCAGAAGCAATTCCAGCAGGTCCACCTCCTACTATTGCAACTTTTTTTCCATTTAAATTTTCTTTTTCTATTTCATAATTTTCTTTAAATGCCATATCTCCTACAAAAGCTTCTATATCACCAATAGATACACTTTTTCCTTTTAATCCTCTTACGCATGATCCTTCACATTGGCTTTTATGAGGACAAATTCGTCCACAAATAGGCATAAGTATTGTTGTTTGTGATAAAATTTGAAATGCTTCTTCATATTTTTCATCTTTTACTGCTTGAATAAATTCTGGAATATCATTTTCTAATGGACATCCTTTTGTACATGGTTTTGTTTTACAATGCAAACAATAATTTGCTTTTTCCTTTATATTTTCTATATATTCTTGCTTCATTTTTATTCCTTTCTATTTTATTAATATATTTACAATAACTCCATTTTTTCTTTTGCATTTTTTAAATCTTTCCAAAAGTCAATCTTTTTTGTTTCGTCACGAAGTAATGCTGCTGGATGCCATGTAGGAAGATAGAAAATCCCATTTTTTTCTACCCATTTTCCTCTTGATGCTGTAATATTATATTCTTTTCCAAGTATATTTTTTAATGCTACACTACCAAGTAATACAATTATTTTTGGTTTTACAAATATTACTTGGTTTCTTAAATAATCCATACAAGCTTTAGCTTCATCATCTTGTGGATTTCTGTTAGAAGGAGGCCTACACTTTACAATATTTGCAATATAGACTTCTTGTCTTTTTATTCCAATACCTTCAAACGCCATATTCATTAACTTTCCTGCTTTTCCAACAAATGGTTCCCCAAGCTTATCTTCATCTGCACCTGGACCTTCTCCAATAAACATTACTTTAGCTTCTTTATTACCTGTTCCAAATACAGTATTAATTCTATTTTCGCATAATCTACACTTTTTACAACAAGATACCGCCTGCTCTAGTTCTTCCCATCTTTCATACATTTTTTAATTCTCCTTCTATTTTTTCTATTACCTTTTGTTTATCATTATTTGGAATATAATTATAGTTTTGTTTTAAATCCTTATCATTAAATCCACAAATAGATGAATACGTACAATATTTGCAAGGTGTTTTTTTGTTTTTACTACTGTAATATGGGAAAACATCAATATTTCCACTATATATTTCTTCTGCTATTTGCTTAATAGTTAAATTGACATATTTTTGTAAATATTCAAATTGCTGTCTAGATACACTACTAGATCTGGACATGCTTAAATTATTTTTTGAATCAATATAAGCCGGAATTAAGTTTGAAGCACCTTTATCTAATGTTTTATCCATCATCTTAACTACATTTATATCTGCTAATATTAGTCCTTGCATTTTAAATTCATTTGCAATTTTTTCTTCTATATTTTCTTTACTTAAGTTATTTTTTGTTTTTATAATAGGATCAATTAAATTAAAATACAAAATACCTGCTGGAATTGCATTTTCTTTTTTACTTACAGCATCTAAATAAGTAAGAAGTTGAAGTTGTAATCCATACTCTACCTCGTTTAAATCAATATTTTTTATAGATGATTTATAATCTATAATTCTTAAATATTTTCCATTTTCGTCTTTAGCTATATCTACACGATCAATTTTACCAGTAATTTCAACCTTTTTTCCATCTGAAAGTTCAATTATTATTGGCTCATATGTTTTACCTTTTTTAAACTCTATTTCAGTCCCTAATACATTAAAATCACTTAATGTTAATGTTTGAATAATGTATTTCATCGATTTTATTAATACTCTTTTTAATCTATTAGTTAAAATTTTAAATTTTGATGTACTTGTAAAAATATAGTATTTAGAAATAGATAATTTTTCATCTATTACCTTATTTATTATATCCTTTATATCATCATCTGTTATTTTTCTTAAATCTATATTTTCTAATCTTAATTTTTCAAAAAAAGAATCAATAACATCATGCATAAATGTACCTGTATCTAAACTTTGTATTTGAAACTTTCTTTTTTCTTCTAATTTTAAACCATATTTTAAATAATAAGAAAATGGACAAGACCTGTATTGTTCCAATCTTGATATGCTTGTTTTTAATATATTTCCATTTATTTTTTCAATTATATCCTTTTTTATTGGGCTTGGATTAATATGAAAATTAAAGCCATCCATTGCTTTATCTATTCTTTTTTTCCATTCATCATTTGAATTGTAATAACTAAATATTTCAAACCAAATAGGTGAAATTTCATTACCATCTTTTAGCATTCTAATTTGACATAACATTTCTTCGAAAGTACTTTCTAGGCAACCAATTTTACTTTCTTTTTGTAGAACATCACTTTGCTCTATTAGTCTTGGAAAAATTCTTTTTAATTTAGTGATTAACATAGATGGCCTTAAAGTTTTACCTTCATTATCAGATGAATCATATGATATATAAAGTTTTTCTTCTGGTATGCAAAGAGCTTTATATATATTAAAATTTTCTTCATACAATTGTTCTTTTGTTCCATTTGCAAGTTCTATTTTAAATTGTTTTAAAACTTGTCTATCTTTATCATCTAAAAATCCTTCTTCTTTTCTTACACTTGGAAATATTCCATCATTTACACCAATTAAAAACAATGCCTTAATTTTATGACTTCTTGAACGATCAATATTTCCTAAAATAACTTGATCTTTAGTAAGAGGTATATTACCGAAATTTGCTTCTGAAAGTCCTGCTTTTAAAACTGATAAATATTGCTCAAAATTAAGAGCTTTATTTCCAAGTACCAAAACCATTTCGTCTAAAACATTTATTACAGTATTCCAGCTTAAATTGCACATACTTGCAAGTTCTAATTTACCTTCTAATTCTAATTTTTTTTGTTTTTCACTTAATTTTTCTTCAATTTTTTGTTCCTCAAGGAAAAGATAAATTTCTTTAGTAATATCATATACTGTCGCCTTCTTTTTAATTTTTTTTGAAAAATCAATTAAAGGATCTACTATTTTTTTTCTTATAGAAAGTATATTTTCTTCACCATCTTCTACATGCCACTCATCTTTATACCATTTACTTCTATTTATTCCCCACTTTATACAATAATTTTCTAATATAAATGCCTCTTGTCTAGTTATATTGCATAAACCAGTTTTTATATAATTTAAAACTGCATCTGTAGACCAATTTTTTGCAAATATTTCAAGAAATGCAATTAAATATTTTACAAACAAACTTTGACCCAAAGCCTGCTTTTGATCAATAAAAATAGGTATATTATATTTTGCAAAAATTGCTTTTGCAATACCAGAATATACATCTATATTTTTTGTAACAATTGCAATATCGTTATATCTGTAATGTTTTTCTTTTACTAATTTATATATTGTACTTGCAATATTTTCTAATTCTGAATAAGGGTTTTTAGCTAAAAATAGATTAATATCATGTACATCTTCTTCATATTTTTCAAAAGAAGTTTCATAAAGATTCTTTTCCAAATGTTTTAGTTCTTTAGACAAAAAACGATGCATTGTATCTAAATTAACAGTTTCTTCTATTATAGTTCCTTTTAAATTAATAAGTTTTTCTACTGTCTGTTTGTTAGGATAAAAAATATCTGATTCTGGATATTTATCTTTTTTTAAATTATCAGTACAAACAGTTACTGTTACCTGTTTTGCACATTTTAATAGTTTTTCAATTATATTATATTCTTGTGGAGTAAAACCTGTAAATTCGTCAATATAAATAAAAGAGTCTTTAAACATAGTAGATTTTTCTATTAGATTAGCTAAAATTTTTAGACTATCATTTTCATCAATATATTCATTTTCTATTCTATTTTGAAATTTTTCATATATAATAGAAATATCTCTTAATTTTGCATTTAAATATGGATCATCTACCATTTTACTATTTTCTTTTAAATCTTCTTTAGTAATGGCATGTTTTTTTAATTCCATTATAGTATTTATTACAAGCTCTGCATTTTGTTTGGTTTTTCCTAAAAATATTAAGTCCTTTTTATTTTCCTCTAATAAGTCATACACAAGCATTGTTTTTCCAATGTTTGATAAAATAGTTTTACTGTTTCCTATTTCATCTTTTATTATTCTATATGCCATACGTTCAAAACTAATTACTTCTGCATTAATAACAGCATCTTGCATAAGTGCTTTTAGTAATTTTTCTTCTTCTGAAAATGTAAATTGCTCCGGCGTAATAATATATATTTTTTCTTTATCTTTTATTTTTTTAGTAACTTCATTTAAAACATATGTACTTTTTCCTGTTCCTGACCTACCATATACAATATTAAGCCCCATTTTTTTCTCCTTGTATTTATTTTTAAGCTTCTCTTTTCCAATAAAATAAATATTGTTGTGCAATTCCTGCTAAATTTTTATATTTATCTTTTGCTAACTTTTCTATTTCTTTTTGTTTTACCTTTGTTTCATCTTCATTTTTTATATACAATTCATTCATTACTCTTCTTACCCATACATCAATAGGAAATACTTCGTACCTTTTCATTCCAAAAAGCATAATACAATCTGCAACTTTTGGCCCTACTCCAGGTAATTCTAGTAATTTTTCTTTTACTTTTTTTGTATCTTTTTCTTTTATTAAATCCTCTAATTTAACTTTTCCAGTTAGAAAAATTTGTGTCGTTTCGTATACTCTAGTATCACGAAATCCAAGTCCCAAATTTCTTAAATCTGCAACACTTGCTTTAGATAATTCTTCTATTGTAGGAAAAGTATAATATTTTTTTCCATTCCAAATAATTTCTCTTCCATATGATTTGCAAATTCTTTCAATTATTCCCTTTATTCTTGGTATATTATTGTTTGCAGATATGATAAATGATATTATAACTTCCCATAAGTCTTGATTTAAAATACGAATTCCACATCCATATTCAATACTTCTTTTCATATAAGAATCAATTTCAGATAAACTGTTTTTTATTTTTGAATAATCTGTATTAAAGTCAAAATAATCATTTATCGTTTTAATTATATTTTCCTTTAATAGTCCGTTTAAAAATAATTTTATTATTTTCCTTTTTTACATTTAAAATATTTTCTCCAAATATTCCTTCATAGCTTCCATCTTCTTGTTTATTCCAACGAAAACATTGTCCACATTCAAAAATATGCTTTGGCTCGAAATCTTTAAAATTTTCTAATATAAAAATTTGCTCTTTCATCTTTACAATCATACCTTTCTAATGCACAAATCTGGGCTTAAAAAGAATTGTAATTATTTTTTAAGCCTTTTACTCCTATATACGCTTCTTTTTTATTGTATCATCTTTAGCATATTTATTCAATATATATTTTCATTACAAAAAATGAATTTAGATAAAAATATCTAAATTCATTTTGTTTTGATTTTTAAATTTTTAAATTTATTATTCTGCTGATTCTGTTCCTTCAGCTTCTGGAGCTTCATAAGCTTCTAAGATAGCTGTTTGAATTTTTTCTCTTGTCTCAGCATTGATTGGATGAGCTATATCCTTGAATTCTCCGTTTGGAGTTTTTCTGCTTGGCATAGCTATAAATAATCCATTTTGGCTTTCGATAACTTTAATATCGTGAACTACGAATTCATTATCGAATGTTACAGAAGCAACAGCTTTCATTCTGTTCTCTGAATTTACTTTTCTTAAACGTACATCTGTTATTTGCATTTTGCGCACCGCCTTCCAAAGTTTTAAAATTATTTGTACATGTTTTCTTATGTACACTTATATTATTCGCCAAAAAAAATTTTTTTCCTTCTATTTTTTACAAATTAAATTTATTTTTTTTAATTATTATTTAATTTTATTAAATATTATTAAATAAAGATATATAAATATTTTATTTTTTTAAGCCTTGGTGTCGCAATTTACAATTTCAATTTTCATATGTAAATTGCTCCAATTCGCCCTACGCTTACGCTCCGGTTGGTCGCTTACGCGGCTTTTTAAAATAAAATATTTATATATCTTTATTTATATATTTATTTATATCTTTTTTTATATATTTATTACACAGAAATATTTTAAAAAAATTTTTTATATCTTTTGACGAAAGTATACAAAATTTAAACTTTCTATAAAATTTAACAAAAAAACCTAAATAGCATATAATAATTATTGAAATTATTGAAAAAAATAAAATAACAGTGTATAATTTATATAAATTAAGGAAAAGAGCGTGATTTCAATTGGCAAATATAGATTCATTAAAAAAATATAAACACATTCATATGATTGGTATTGGTGGTATTAGCATGAGTGGTATTGCTGAAATTTTGGTTAATTTTGGTTTTACTGTTACAGGTTCTGATGCTACTGATTCTGACATTATACATAAATTAAAAGAAAACAATATAGATGTATCTATTGGGCATAATTTAGAAAATGTAAAAAAAGCTGATTTGGTTGTTTATACTGCTGCAATTTCTAATGATGATCCAGAACTTGTTATGGCTAAGAATTTAAATATTAAAACAGTAGAAAGATCAAGCTTTTTAGGAGAACTTACAAAAGCTTATGAAAACACAATTGGTGTTTCTGGAACTCATGGTAAAACTACAACTACTTCCATGATTTCTACTTGTTTTTTAGAAGCGAATTTAGACCCTAGCATTCAAGTTGGTGCTATTTTAAAAGAAATAAATGCAAACTATCGTGTTCGGAAATAGTTCATATTTTATAATTGAAGCATGTGAATATGTAGAGAGTTTTTTAAAATTTAGACCTAAATCAGAAGTAATTTTAAACATAGATAATGATCATTTAGATTATTTTAAAAATTTAGATGCAATTAAACTTGCCTTTGAAAAATATGTTAAACTACTACCTTCTGATGGATTGTTAGTTCTAAATGCAGATGATAAGTCTTGTCTTGAACTTATAAACTCTTCTCCTTGCCAAGTTGTAACTTATGGTATAGAAAATGAAGATGCAGATTTTAAAGCAAAAGATATTGTATTTGATAATAATGGTTTTGCTTCATTTGATGCATATAAAAATAATGAATTTTTAGATAATTTTTCGTTATCTGTTGCAGGATATCATAATGTTTTAAATGCTTTAGCATGTATTGGTTTATGTTTTAATTACAATATCGATATTAAATGTATAAAATCAGCACTTAAAAAATTTACTGGTGCCTCTAGACGATTAGAATATAAAGGCTCTATAAATCAGGCTAGCCTTTTTGACGATTATGGACACCACCCAACAGAAATTCGTGCAACTTCCAATGCTATTAAAAACAAAACATATAATGAATCTTGGGTTGTTTTTCAACCACATACTTATAGTAGAACTAAAAGTTTATTAGATGACTTTGCAAAGTCTTTGCTAGAGTTTGATCATATAATTATTACTGATATTTATGCAGCAAGAGAAAAAAATGTTTATGGAATTTCCTCAAAAGATTTAGCAAATAAAATAAATGATTATGGAAAAAATGCTATTTATATTTCTTCTTTTGAAGAAATTGTATCTTATTTAAAAAATAATGTAAAAAAAGACGATATTGTTTTAACCTTAGGTGCAGGTACTGTAACTGAAATTGGAGGAATGCTTTTAAAATAGCATATCCTCCAATATTTTCCAACTTCCTACTTTTTCTGGCAAGCACCTAAATGTCATTTCTTCATTTGTTATAGGATGATATATTTTTAAGCTATATGCCCATAAAGCTAGCTGTTTTCCTCTTCCTCTTGTTCCATACTTTTGGTCTGCATATAGGCTGTGGTTTCTTGATGCAAATTGTACCCTTATTTGATGGTGCCTACCTGTGTATAGTTTTATTTTTAAAAGTGAAAGATTAGTTTCTTCTTGATATTTTAAAACTTCATATTCAAGTTTTGCTTGTTTTGCATTTTTCTTGTCTTTGGTAACTACTTTGCTTGTATTTGTTTTTTCATTTTTTAAAAGATAATCTTCTAAAATATCTGTTTTTTTATCTAATTTGCCATCTACAATTGCCAAATATTCTTTTTCGAATTTTTTATCACGCACTTGATTACTTAATCTTCCTGCTGCTTTAGATGTTTTTGCAAACACCATAACTCCCCCTGTTGGTCTATCTAATCTATGTACTAATCCCAAATACACATTTCCTGGTTTTTTATATTTTTCCTTTATATATTCTTTAATAATAGTAAGCATATCTATATCATTTGTTTTGTCTTGTTGTGATGGTATGTTTGGTGGTTTTACTACTACTATTATGTGATTGTCTTCATAAATAACATTTAAGTTTTGCATTTTTATCTCCTATTTTGTATGAAATTTTATATTAATTTTATATTGAATTTTTATTAATTATAATTAGTAATATAAAATATTTCGTTATTTTTGCGAGCGCGTCGTGGGGACCGCTGAGGGCTGTTAAACGCGTTTAGCGTTGTTACAGCGCCAGTGGGAGAGCATCGAGTAAAAATATAAGAAATATTTTTATATTACTAATTATTTTTATTTATTAAATTTTATTTAACTATTAATAAATAATAATTAAATTTTTTCCCAACGTGAGTAGATTCCACAAGGTAAAATCAATTCCGAATTTGTCATAGGTAGTCCAATTTCTCCTGATTCAAATTTACCCTTGTGTTTTTTAGAAATTGAAATTTTTAAAATATTTTCTAATACTTTTGAAGATATTCCTGTTGTATATGAATTGATTAAGAAAAACAAAGGTTTATCTGATAATACCTCCATACATAGTTTAACTAATTCTTCAATATTTTCTTCAAATTGCCATACTTCGCCATTTAAACCTCTGCCATAAGATGGAGGATCCATAATTATTGCATCATATTTATTTTCTCTTCTTATTTCTCTTTTTACAAATTTAATTACATCATCTACTATATAACGAACATTTTCTTTTTCTAAACCAGAAGATACAACATTTTCCTTTGCCCAAGATACCATCCCCTTTGAAGAATCAACATGGCATACTGAGGCACCTGCAGATAAACATGCTACAGTTGCACCACCAGTATAGGCAAAAAGATTTAATACCTTAATTTTTCTATTTTCTTTTTTTATTTTTTCTATCATCCAATCCCAATTTACAGCTTGCTCTGGAAAAAGACCTGTATGTTTAAATCCCATTGGTTTAATATTAAAGCATAAGTTTTTGTAATGAATTTGCCATACATTAGGCATACCTTTTTTATACTCCCAGCTTCCGCCACCTGTTTTACTTCTGTTATATTTTGCATTTGCACTGTTCCACTTATTTGGAAATGTTTTTTCTTTCCAGATAATTTGTGGGTCTGGTCTTTCTAGAATAACCTTGCCCCATCTTTCTAGCTTTTGTCCATTTGCCATATCAATTATTTCATAATCTTCCCAATTGTTAGCAATTTTCATTGTAACCTCCAATATTTTTTATAATTTTTTTCTTACATATTCATATAATATTATACCAGTTGCTACTGCTACATTTAAGCTTTCTGTTTTTCCGAAGCATTGGTATTTTTACTTTTTTATCTGCTGCACATAAAATTTCTTTTGAAACGCCATTTGCTTCATTTCCAATAATAATTGCTCTTTTTTTATTTTCCAATTCATATATTGATGTGTTAGTATTTAAATCAGTTGCAACTATTTCAAAGCCATTGCTCTTTACATCGCTTATGGTTTTTTCTAGGCTATCTACTTGTATTACATTTACACGAAACATTGCTCCCATAGTAGAACGAACAACTTTTGGATTATATACATCTACAGAGTTTTTAGATATTATAATTTGACTTAGTGCTACACTATCTACAGTTCTTAAAATCGTTCCTAAGTTTCCTGGGTCTTGCACATTATCTAATATTAAAATTAGTTCTTCATTATAATCTATTTTTTTGTTTTCATCTATTCCGAATTATAGCTAAAATTCCTTGTGGATTTGTAACATCTGATATAACTTTAAAAACATTTTCTGTAACAAAAATTACTTCATAATTTTGTAATATGTTTTCAAATTTAGATAATTTATAATCTTTTGAATCAACGTTAATTACTATTTTTTGTATATCTGCATTTTCTTTTATTGCTTCTTTAACCATTTTTATGCCTTCTACAATATACTGTTTTTTTTGGTCTCTGTATTTTTTTTCTTTTAATTTTTTAATTTCTTTAATAATTTCATTTTCCCTACTAGAAATAATTTTCATTCTTTTACCTCTTCTATTTGACAAATTTTCAAAAAATTTTGTGTTTCGTCAATTACATTATTACTTTCCATTTCGTATGTAATATAGCCTTGAATTCCTTGTGAAAATTTTATTTTGTTTGGATAAATTTTTATTAGTCTTTCTATAGCTTCTGGTGTTAAAGCATTTTGCGAAAAGTAAAATAAAATTTTATTTTGTTTTTGTTGCACTTTTATTACATTTGAACTTTTGCATAATATTTTTATTATTGCAACTTGTATTAGGCTTTCTACTTCTTTTGGCATTGTTCCATATCTATCAATTATTTCATCTACAACATCTTGCACTTCTTCTTTTGTTTTGCATAGTGCAATATTTTGATAAATTTCAATTTTTTGGCTACTATCTTTAATATAATCATCTGGTAAAAAGCTAGAGACATTTATATCTATTTGCACATCTTGTTCTTCTTCTAATTCAATTCCTTGCATTTCTTTTATTACTTCATCTAACAATTTGCAATAAGTATCATAACCAACTTGCTCCATATGACCATGCTGAATTTCGCCAAGCAGACTTCCTGCTCCTCTTATCTCTAAATCTCTCATTGCAATTTTAAAACCAGATCCAAATTCAGTAAATTCTTTAATTGCTTTTAATCTTTTGTCTGCAACTTCTGAAATTAATTTGTTTGGTTTATAAGTAATATAAGCATAGCTTTGTGCATCAGACCTGCCCACTCTTCCACGTACTTGATAAAGTTGCGCTAATCCTAATCTATCTGCATTTTCTACAATAATTGTATTTGCATTTGGTATATCAATTCCTGACTCTAATATAGTAGTACAAACTAAAACATCAATATCATGTTTAACAAAATCCATCATAACATTTTCAAGTTCATGACCTGTCATTTTACCATGAGCAAAACCTATTCTTGCTTCTGGAACAAGATTTGCAACTTCTTCTGCCTTTTGAACTATATCTTCTACCCTATTATACAAATAAAAAACTTGGCCATCTCTTTCTAGCTCTTTTGTAATTGCTTCTTTTATAACTTCTTCATCATATGATAATACATATGTTTGAACTGGTTTTCTGTTTTGAGGTGGCTCATAAATTACAGACATATCTCTAACTCCAACAATTGACATATGAAGGGTTCTTGGAATAGGAGTTGCAGTCATTGTCAAAACATCTACATTTGTTTTAAGTTCTTTTATTTTTTCCTTATCTTTTACTCCAAATCTATGTTCCTCATCTATAATCAATAAACCTAAGTCTTTAAATTCAACATCTTTGCTTAAAATACGATGTGTACCAATTACTACATCAATTTCTCCAAGTTTTAATTTATTTATAATTTCCTCTTGCTCTTTTTTAGTCCTAAAACGATTTAATAACTCTACTTTTATTGCAAACTTTTCCATTCTAGATTTAAATGCATCATATTGCTGATTTGCAAGAACTGTAGTTGGAACTAAATAAGCCACCTGTTTTTGATCCATACATGCCTTAAATGCTGCTCTTATTGCAACTTCTGTTTTTCCATATCCTACATCACCACAAAGAAGTCTATCCATAGGCTTAGGATCTTCCATATCTTTTTTTACTTCTTCAATACAACGAAGTTGATCTTCTGTTTCTACGTATTCAAATGCATCTTCAAATTGTTTTTGCCATGGAGTATCTTTGCTAAATGCATAACCTTTAACCTTTTGTCTTTTGGCATAAAGTTCAATTAAATTTCTTGCTACCTCTCTTAAATTTTTCTTTACCTTTGCTTTAGTATTTACCCATTCTTTGCTACCTAATTTATTAAGCTTTGGCTCCGCTTCTCCTCCACCAATATATTTTCTTATATTATCTAAGTTATTTGTAGGAATATACAAAACTCCATCATCGCGGTATTTAATTTTAATATAATCTTTTGTAACACCATCTGCTTTAATTGTATTTACACCAACAAATTGACCTATTCCATTTGATTTATGTACAATGTAATCCCCAATTTTAAGGTCTGAAAAAACAACTTGCTCACCTTGCTTAAACACAGAAGATACTTTTCTTCTTTTTGTTTCTTGCTTAAATAAATTGCTTGCATTTACAAGTGCTAATTTTATATCTTTACATTCAAATCCTACACTAATTTCTCCCGGTATTATAATTGCTTTTTTTGTCTCTAATTGTTTTAAAGAAGCTTGGTATATACAAGGTACATCTTTTTCCTCTAGCAATTCTTTTACTTTTTTGCAAGTATCAGGAGTTCCTCCTAACACAATTGTATATACATTTCCCTTTATTTGTTTTTCTAAATAATTTATTAAAAGTTCTACAGAAGATTTATTGAAACTTACTTCTTTAGCTACAAAATGTATTTTTTCTTCTACATCAAAGTCTTTTAGTATATTATCAGAATTGTCTAAATATACAATATTACTTTTACCTTTATTTGTAATTTCTTTTATTTTTTCTATATCATACATTTGTACCAAAATATCTGGCACCATTTTTTCTTTTTCAATTAAATTCCTAACTGTAAGCTCTGTATCTTTTTTAATGGTACTTGCTCTTTTAATTACCTTTTCTTGTTCATCAATAAAAAGCAAGTTTTCATTTTCAAAATATTCTAAAAAACATGATGTTTTAGAATAAAATGAACTAATATATTTATCTATTTTACTTTCGAAATTACCACTTTTTATTTGTTCTATTTCTTCTTCTACTATTTCCTTAAATTTTAAATTTACGTTATTTTCTAATATATCATTACATATTTCTTCTACATCTTTTTGAATTACATATTCTAAACAAGGAAATATTTCTATTTGCTTTATTTCTTCTGTTGACCTTTGGTTTGAAAAACTAAAATAGCGAATACTATCTATATCTTCACCCCAAAATTCAATACGAACACCTTTTGTCTCTTCTATTCCAATATCAACAATATCTCCTCTTATGCTATACTGTCCTTTACTTTCTACTAAATCGCATCTTTCATAACCCAATTGTAACAATTTAATTTTAATGTCTTCTAAGGAATATGTATTTTCAATTTTAAATTTAATAATATTTTTAAACAAGTCTTCTTTGCAAATCATAGGTTGCATTAAAGCTTCTATTGTTGTAATACATACCTTTACTTTATTTTCCTTTATTGCTTTTAAAACATCCATACGAGCATATGGTATTTGTTTACTTTCTGCTAAGTAATCGTATGTTACAATTTCCTTTTTAGGAAAAAAAACTATTTTACTATCACCTATCAACTTTTCTAAGTCATTTTTTAGCTTTTTTGCTTGTATTTCGTTATATGTAACAACACAAATAGGACCTTTTTGTTTTTTCTCTATTACAGATAAAATATATGTTTTAACAACGTCTGTTAAGCCCAATAAAGCAATTGGGCTTATTTTATTTTTTAATTTATTTTCTAAATCTATAAATGCTTTAGAACTTACTGACAAATTAATTAACTCGTTCACAACCATTCCTCTTTTTATTTTTTTGCATATATATTATACTAAAAAACACTTAAAAGTTCAAGCATTTTTGCATATTCTT
Organism: uncultured Clostridia bacterium; assembly: GCA_947631785.1. Classification (GTDB taxonomy): domain Bacteria; phylum Bacillota; class Clostridia; order TANB77; family CAG-508; genus CANRMR01. The sequence continues at coordinate 36,389 of CANRMR010000005.1, forward strand.
ATAAATTATGGTATAATATATATAGTACTATTTTTTAGTATAAAAAAAATTATTATATGCAAGGAGGCAACTTGAACATGAAGAGAACACAACAGCAAATGATGCATATAGAATTAGTGCTACCAAACACCAATTCTGTCGATGGACGTATTTCTGGTTTTATACGGCAATTGGATACAGTATTAATCGGAAGACTTTTCATTGATGCGATAGTTCCTGAAATTGTCGATAGCAAAGGAATTCTTAAATTCTGTTGCGATGTTGACGTAGAGTATTTTGAAAAGTTTCAGGAATTATATGCTGAAGCTTTTAGTCGTCCATTTACATTTATTTGGGATAGCGACAAATAATTTTTTTCTACTGGCTACTTTTATTGTAGCCAGTAGTTTTTTCTTGCTTTTTTTCATATTTTTTAGTACAATACATAAAATAGTATTTAAGGAGGTATTTTTATGCTTGATGAATATATTGATAATATTAAAGATGAAATTATAAACACTACATGTGAATTGATACAAATACCAAGTGTTCATGAGGAGTCTTCAAATCCTAATAAGCCATTTGGAAATAATGCAAACTTAGCTTTAGAATATATGCTTAATTTAGGTGATAAACTTGGATTTAGAACTAAAAACATAGATGGGTATTGTGGCTATATAGAATTTGGAGAAGGTAAAGAATTAGTTGGAATTATCGGTCATTTAGACGTTGTTCCAGAAGGTGAAGGTTGGAGCTATCCTCCTTTTGATGCAGTAATTGAAAATGGTAAAATTTATGGTCGTGGTGCAATAGATGATAAAGGACCTGTCGTTGCTTCTTTATATGCTATGAAAGCAGTCTTGGATACTTGCAAAATAAATAAAAGAGTACGTTTAATTTTAGGTTTAAATGAAGAACGAGACTGGAAATGTATTGAACATTATAAACAAAAAGAGGAAATCCCTAGCATAGGTTTTAGCCCTGATGCAGACTTTCCTTGTATTTATGCGGAAAAAGCCTTGCTTAGCATTTGTTTATCTGCCTTTTTAGATACAAACATGCCTATTTCTATCTTAAGTATAGATGATGCAAACAATGCAATTAATGTTGTACCTAAATTTTGCAAAGTATTAATAAAAATTGATAAAAATAAATATAGCATAAATGATGTTATTACTAATATTAATGCTCTTATTGATGAAAACCATTTTGATATATTAGTAAAACTTAATAGTGATGAAACTATAGAAATAGTTTCTAATGGTATTTCAGCACATGCTGCACATCCAGATTTAGGGAAAAATGCTATTTCTCCTATGATTATACTTTTAAATAAAATTTATGAAAAATATAATCTTACAAATCCATTATTAAACTTCTTTTCTAACTATATTGGAACTCAAACAGATGGTAAAAACCTAGGATTAAATTTTCCAGATGAATCTGGAAATCTTACATTAAATGTTGCAAAAGCTTGCATAGAAAATGGAAATTTAAAAATATCTATGAACCTAAGAATCCCTGTTCATACTAAAATAGATAAGGTTAAAGAAATTTTCAAAAAACATACACAATCTAGTAATATTTCTTGTGAATTTTTTGGAGAAAAAAAAGCATTATACATTTCTAAAGACAATGAACTTGTTACAACACTATGTAATATTTTTAATGAAAAAACAAATTCAAACGAAAAACCTATTGCAATAGGTGGTGCAACATATGCAAGAGCATTTCCAAACCATATATCATTTGGAGCAAACATGCCAAATAATACAGATATGTGCCATCAAAAAGATGAATATATTTCTGTTGATAATTTGATTTTGAGTAGTAAGATTTATGCAGAAGCAATTTACAGATTAGCTAAGTAGGTATATTATTTAAAATTTTTTATATTTACCTTACTTTTACACAAAATTTATTGAAAACAATTTTATTAAAATGTTTTCTAACAAAAGAAGAATATATAATTAAATTCTAGATAAAAAAGAAGGTATATAAAATTCTATTTTTTAAAAAGCACTTCCTTGCTGGTCGGGCACGCTTCGCTTTTCTCCCTCCCAAACTGCGCGTCAGGGCTTTTTGTAAAAATATAATTTTATATATCCTTCTTTTTTTAAATATAATAAATATAAAAAAATAGATAAAATTTATATATCCTTCTTTTTTAGTTATAATTTAATTTATATACCTTCTTTAACTATACATTTTTACAGTTGTAGGGGTTCGTCTTGACGAACCCAATAATCTATTTATCATTTTCATCAACATCAATTTTAATCATCTTTTTAATTTAAATCTTCTTTTTTAAATCCCTTTCCATAGGCTTCTCTTGCATTTGATATTACAATAAAACATCCGTGGATCTATTTTGTAACTTATATGTGTCATTTTTATTACTTCGCTTCTTGAACCTACACAAAAAAGCATCATCTTTTCTTCATTTGTATACATGCCTTTTGCATATATACCTGTACTTCCTCTTTTTACTTCTTTTCCTATACTTTGTGCAATTTTTTGATAATCCTTTGATATAATAAACAATGTTTTTGTAAAGTTTACACCTTCAAATACAATGTCTAGCATTTTTCCCATTATATAAATTGTAATTGCTGAATAAAGACCGATTTCTATGTGTCTAAAAAATATAGTGTTTAATGCTACAATTATTATATCCATAATAACAATAACACTACTTGTTCGAATTTGCTTGTTATAATCATGAACTAAATATGCAAGTAAATCGCTTCCTCCTGTTGAGCTATTTGCTTTTAAAATAATTGCAGTTCCAAGCCCTACAATTATCCCTCCATAAATACACGCTAAAAAACTATCATTTGTAAAAGACGGAAACTTTTCAAATATATCTATAAACAACGATAAAAAAGCAGTTCCTATTATTGCCCTTGTTATAAATTTTCTTCCAAATTTAATATATGCTAAAATAAACAAAGGTATATTTAACACAAAAATAGTTGTTCCTACTGGAAATTTAAAAAAATAATATGTTATAGTTGCAATACCAGAAAAACCACCAGATGATAATTGATTTGGTAACAAAAATTGCGATACTCCAATTGCCATTATCATAGTTCCTAATATTATTTTAAAAAATTCTCCTATATATTTTAATAGCAATAACTTCCTTCTTTTTCGTTTTAAACTCATAATAAAAAAACTCCTTATATTTGGTATTATTTACAAATATAAGGTGTTTATTCATTTTAGTCATCATAAGTACTTATTATTTCTATATGAGATTTTCCTTCTTTTATATCATCATCCGCTTCTACAATTATATCTACATGATATGTCTCTTTCATTTTTTGCAAATTTTCTTTTTTGTATCCTATTACATTATCTACATTTTTAGAATTAACTTTAACTTTTATTTCCTTTACCTTTACATTTACCTTTTTTATTTTCTCTACAATGCTATCATACCATATACTATCTTCTACAAGCTTTGCAAATTCGGGATGGTATGGTCCTGCAACTAAATTTGATTTATCTTTTTTAAAATTTTGCATTTCTTCGGTATTTTGTATACCTATACAAATATTTTCAATTTTCTTTTGTTGAAATAAATATATACACTCTTTGCATCGTTCTATTGCTTGTCCTAAAGTAATAGGTTCGTATTCACCTTTAGCATATTCTTTAGCAAAATCAGTATTTTTCATTACTAAAAAAGGATATATACGTATTTGCTTTGGTTTTAATTTTGCAAAATCCTTCGCAGTATTTAAATCATCTAATCTTGTTGCATCTTGCATACCTATCATCATCTGAAGTCCTAATTTAAACCTATTTCTTCTAATTAACTTTGACGCTTTTTTTATTTGATCATATGTATTTGGACTTTTATATCTTTTTAAAATATAATTATTACTACATAATGCAACTAGTTCAATTGCTTTAATATGATTATCTTTTAATTTTTTTAACATAGTTTTATTTACTTTCTCAGGTTTTAAAACCAAGGTTTCATCATCAATTTTATGCTTTTCTATGTAAGAATTTTCTATTTCTTGTACTTTATCTTTTTTCATTATCACCATACTTTTTCTCCTTAATCTATACTTTTAAGAGCAATTTTTGCAGCTTGCATCTGTGCACTTTTTTTGCTTTTTCCTTTTCCAGTTGCAAGTATTTTTCCATTACACTCTACTTCTGCTGTAAATTCTTTATTATGGTCTGGTCCTTCTTCTTTTATTATTTGATATTTAATTTCTACATTACCATGAACTTGCAACTTTTCTTGTAAAACAGTTTTATAATCTTTCATTCCTACATTTTTAGTTGCTTCTTCTATTTCATCTTTTAAATTTTTAATAATAAAATTTTCCGCTTCTTCTAGCCCTTTATCTAAATAAATTGCAGCAATAACTGCTTCTACACTATCTGCAAGTATTGCAGGTCTTTTGTTTCCACCATTTAACCTTTCACTTTTTCCTAAAAATAAGAAATCACTAAAATTATGCTTAATAGCAATTTTATATAGACTTTCTTCACATACAACAGTTGCTCTAACTTTAGTCATTTCTCCTTCTTTTAGGTTACTATAGTTATTATATAAATATTTACTACTTATAAACTCTAAAATACTATCTCCTAAGAACTCTAACTTTTCATTACTTTCCATTTTCATTTCATATGCATAAGAAGTATGTGTTAGTGCTTTTTTTAATAGTTCTTTATCATTAAAAGTAATATTTAACTCTTTTTCCAAATTCTCAATCTCCATTTTTTCACCTCCCTCTTTTTTGGTATTATATAACATTTTTTTTATTTTGAAAACATTTTTTGACTATTTTTAGCATTTTATAAAAACAATGTAGGCAATATCACATAAAAGCAGGTTTTGGGCAGACAGGGGCGTCTGCCCCTACGCCTGTTATGGTATTTCTTTGTGGTTTGCGGGCGATTAAAATCGCCCCTACATGGTTTACGTTTTTTTCTTCTTTTATTTTGTTAATTTTTAACATTTTTATTTTTCTCCTTCTATTTTATCATTTTTATTAGGCAAAGGTTTTATAAATTTTAAAAATATGTAAACAAGGAATCGAACAAAATTTAAGCCTAGAAATTCTTATGAAAATTTTTTAGGGAATCTCACACGCTTGTGAGGGCGCTGAAAAATTTTCATTAGAATTTATGCGAAAATTTTGCAAGCGACGAGGTTTATCATTATTTTTAAAATTTATAATCCTTTGCTTTGCGATTGTAAAAAATTTTTCTAAAATTTCTATTATAAAAAATATAAGATATTTCTTTGTAAATGGGCAGACAGAGGCGTTTGCCCCTGCATGTGTTTTGGCATTTCTTCGAGGTAGGAATGATGCACCGTAACAATATATCAAAAAAAAAGTACGGAAAAGTCCGTACTTTTTATCGCTTAGCATATATTTTACTTTCAATATTACATTTTTTATTTCTTTTTTCTTCTTCATTTATTTGTCTATAAAATTTAGCAATTAGCTCGTCTAGTTCTACACTAATTTTATAAGTTATGCTGTAGTCTTGTCCTTCTTCAATACTTTTGTTTAGTTCTTCTCTTTTTTTAGAAATCTCATGCTTCAACATATAATCACTCCCTTTTTACAGCAGCTTACTTTTTTTTACGAGTTAACTTTTGTATAGATATAAAATACCATATTTTTACAATTAAGTCAATATTATTTTTTTATTTTCAATATTTTTTGTATGATATTTTTTTCCCTTTATCTTGCTATTTTTTACTATTAATATATATTCTGATTTTTAATATTAAAATTGTACAAAATATTACAAAATTATTTGTCTTCTAATTATTTCCTTTTATGACTGATAATACTTTTTTGTCTTCTACAAATACATCTTTTAAAATTTGATTTGTATATTCTAATGTAACTGTATTATAGCTTTCTAAATAATCAAAACTACATATTCCTTTAAAATAATCAGCTAAAAACATTCTTGCAATTTCAGAAATACTGTTGTATTCTGTAATATATTCTCCATATATTTTTTTCTTTATTCTTTCAAAATCCTCTTTGCAAATTCCATTTTCTATTAAATATTTTATTTGTTCATTTAATCTTTTATCTATAACTTTTGGATCTTTTGAATTTCCAGATATTAATACATGTGCATATTCATTTGAAAATTCATACTCTAAATCTGGCTCATTTAATAAATATCCCTGTTCATACATTTCTTTGTACAAAGGAGAACTTGCACCAAGTAATAATTCTAATAAAATCTGGATTGCAATATGTTTTTTAACTTTATTTTCATTTTTATCTAATACATCTTTATATGCAATCATAAATAATGGGTTACTAACTTCCATTGTCTTTTCTATTTCTTTTTTTGAAATAGATTCTGGTTCTTCTGGATATATTCTTTTTATTTCACCTTGTTCTTCTTTAGAAACAAGCCTGTTTTTTATTTCATTTAAAATATCTTCTGGATTAAAATCACCACATACAACCATTGCCATATTAGATGGGTGATAAAATGTATTATAACAATTATATAATACTTCTTTATCAATTTTACTAATAGATTCAATTGTTCCAGCAACATCAATTTTAATTGGATTTTTGCTATATAAACACTCCATAGCATTCATATAAAGTTGCCAACCTGGATGATCATCATACATTGTTATCTCTTGTCCAATTATTCCCTTTTCCTTTTCCACATTTTCATCTGTAAAATATGGATGTTGTACATAATCCATAAGCTCATCTAAAGCCTCATAAAAATTGTCGGTTGACTCGAATAAATAAGCTGTATGGTCATTTGTTGTATATGCATTTGCTTCTACTCCTAAACTAGATAATACATCTAAACTATTTACTCCGTTTTCTTGCTCAAACATTTTATGCTCTAAAAAATGTGCTACACCATCTGGAATTTTTATAGTTTTACCTGTTTTTGGCAAAACAAATTCATTATCTAACGAACCAAAATGTGTTCCCCATATAACATACTTTTTCTCAAAATTCTTTTTAGGTATAATCATAACAGTAAGTCCATTTTCTAGCTTTTCTTTATATACCTTTTCATTAACTGTTAAATTTTCAATTATCTCCATTTTTATCTTCCCCCTTTAACAAATAAACTGTATTTACAAAAACATTTTTGGCCAAATCTTGAATTTGCTCTTTTGTTACATCTTCTATTTTTTTAGTATATTCATTAAAATCCATCTTTGAAGAAGATAATTCTTGTCCAAAATAATAGGTAATTCCCATATCTTGTTCATCAGGTATACATTTTACAACAGAAATAATGCTTCTTTTTGCACTTTTAATATCATCATCATTAAATTTTCCTTGTTTCATTTCTTCTAATTGCTCTTCAATTATCTCTTTTGCTTTTTCAAAATTTTTTGTTTCTATTCCACATTTTATAAAAATATTATTTTTTTGCCTTAAGTAACTTGAACTTGCAGTATATGCTAAACTTGCCTTTTCTCTTACATTTTGGAATAATTTAGATGTAGGAGTTCCTCCTAAAATTGCATTATAAACAAGCGCTACATATTTTTCATCTTTTTTAGTAGATAATACATCTAACCCCATTACTAACTTTGCTTGCATAATATCCATATCCTCTTTAATTACTTTAGGCTCTATTTCTTCTTTGTTTTCTTCTTTATCTGAATATATATAGTCAGGTTCTCTTTCATTTACATTTTCCAGTAATTTCTCTATTTTTTCTATTACATCTTTTGGTAATTTTCCTGATAGAAAAATATCTATTTTGCTGTCTTTAATTAAATTTAAATATTTTTCATATAAATTTTTAGCATTTATTTGTTCTAAATCTTTAGTATAACCATACTTATATAATCCATAAGGTTTATCTTTATACATTTCTTCTATGCAACGAATAAATGCATAATTTGCTTTATTATCTATTTTCCCATCAATAATTTGTCTTAATTTTTCCTTTTCTCCATCTACATATTCTTTATTAAATTCTCCATTTTGAACTTGTGGATTAAAAATAAGCTCAGATAATAAATTTAAAGATTTATCTAGTAAATTGTCTTGCTTTGGTAAATATTCATCATTTAAACACTCTAGGTAAAATTTTAAAACTTGATTATCTCCTGCTTTTTCAATACCTCCATCTAAAACAGCACCATACATTTTGTCTAATTCTTTATTAATTTCTTCAGTAGTTTTATAATTGCTTGACCCTCTTATTAAAACAGCTGGTATTAAAGCATTATAAGTAACATTTTCTCTTAACATTGGTGTTGTAAAAAAAACTGATAATAAATTTGTTTTAAACTTATCTGTTTCAATTAAATGCACAGTAATACCTTTTTTAATTTCTTTTCGAATCTCTTCCATTTTTTCCTCCTATAAAAACATTTATTTAAATTATTCTCTATTTTTAAATATTCTATACAATAAAAGACAGAAAAAGAAAGGACTCTAAATTATAATCCCTTCTTTTACATTTATTAATATTTTCTTTTCCTTGCTGCCTCTGATTTTTTCTTTCTTTTAACGCTTGGCTTTTCATAGTGTTCTCTTTTTTTAACCTCTTGCATAACTCCATTTCTAGCGCAGTCTCTTTTAAATCTTCTTAAAGCATCTTCTAAATTTCCACCATTTACTTTTGTTTCTGCCATTTTCGTTCCCCTCCTTCCAGTATGCTCGTCGTAACGTGGGATTCAATATGTAAATATTATACTCTAAACATATATGCTTTGTCAAGTCTAAGTTTATTTAATCTGTTAAGAACAATTCTCCAAGTGGTCTTGCTTCGTTTATTCTTTTTATTGCCTCTGCAAATAGCGGTGCTATAGACAATACTTTTATTTTTTCTAATTTCTTTTCCTCTGTTTGTGGAATTGTGTTTGTAATAACAAGTTCTTTTATTGGTGAATTTTTTATTCTTTCGATTGCAGGTCCAGATAATACACCATGTGTACATCCAGCATAAATGCCATTTGCCCCTTGCTCTTTTAATATTCTTGCTGTTTCTATCATAGAACCTGCTGTATCTATTTCATCATCAAATATTACAGCATTTTTCCCCTTTACATCTCCAATTACGGTTGTCCCAATTGCTCTATCGTCATTTCCTTCTCTTCTTTTATCTATCATTGCCATTGGACAGCCAAAAAACTTAGAATATTTATATGCCTTTTTTGAACTCCCTGCATCTGTTGCAACAACTACCATGTTAGATAAATTTTTATCTTCAAAATATTTTTCAAGTAAACTTTCAGCAGTTAATTTATCACAATTTATACTAAAATACGCTTGAATTGCAGCATTATGTAGGTCACATGTAATTACCCTATCTGCACCTGCAGCTTCTAAAAGTTGGGCCATTAATTTTGCCGTAATTGGAATTCTTGGCTGATCTTTTTTATCAGACCTAGAATATATATAATATGGTAAAACAACATTTACCCTTTTTGCTGATGCTCTTTTTACTGCATCAATTGTAAGTAATAATTCCATTACTCTTTCATTTACAGGCGGTTTTGTTGTTTGTACAATATACACATCTTGGTCTCTTACAGTCTCTAATATCTGCAAAAAATTGTTGTCGTTTTGGAATTTCATAAAATTAATTTTTCCTATTGGAAGTTCTAAAACATCACATATTTCTTTTGTAAATTCTTCTGCTGAAGGACAAGCAAAAATTTTTAAATTATTCATAACTTTCTCTCCTTTTTTTATAAATTATATAATAAAAATTTAACACCAAAACCTTGCTATATACACAATAAGAAGCTAAAGCACTATATACAAAGTGCCTTAGCTTTATTTTATAAATCTTCAATTGGGTAATATGCCACTTTTTGTTCTTTTAAACTTTGAGGCACATCAATAATTCTTTGGTTACTTGAACCTCTGAATTTAAGTTTAATATTTTTTTTATCTTCTTCAAATTTTCCATCTACTACAACATCAATATAAGAAAGTAGCTCATCGGTTTCTTTCCAATTTTTTTTCATTTTTCCTATAACATCATTTTCAAAATCAAATCCTGTATAACACCATATACTTTTGTTTGGGAATTTTTCTTTTACTTTTTTTACCAATGGCAATAGTCTTTTTTGATTTTCATATTCAAGTGGTTCTCCGCCAAGTAAAGTAAGTCCTGTTATATAATCTTTACTTAAGTCTTCTATTATTTCTTTTTCAGTATCCTCAGTAAATTTATTACCATAATTAAAGTCCCATGCACATTCATTAAAGCATCCCTTACAATGATGATTACAACCACTTACAAACAAAGATACTCTAACTCCTGGTCCATTTGCTACATCAATTTTTTTAATATCTGCATAATTCATTTACTTTTAATCCCCTTATTCACCAAATATTTGATCAAATTCTTCTCCGTCAATTTTCTCTTTTTCAAGTAAAATATTTGCTACAATATGAAGTTTATCTATATTTTCTCTTAATATATCTTCAGCTTTTTTATATGCTTTATCTATAATCTTCTTTGTTTCTACATCAATTACTGCAGCTGTTTCTTCAGAATAATTTTTGCTTTGTGCAAAATCTCTTCCTAAAAATACTTCTTCTTGACCAGAACCAAACATTATTGCACCAATTGTATCACTCATACCATATTTGGTTACCATATCTCTTGCAATTTTAGATGCTCTTTCAATATCATTGCTTGCACCTGTTGAAATATCGTTTAAAATTAAACTTTCAGCAACTCTTCCTCCAAGTAATGACACAATTGTTTCTTCCATTTCAGATTTAGACATAAATGATTTATCTTCTGTTGGACGATACATAGTGTATCCTCCTGCCATTCCACGTGGTACAATAGATATTTGATGTACAGCATCTTGGGTTGGTAAAAACCTACTTACAACTGCATGACCTGCTTCATGATATGCAACTAATTTATTTTCTTTTTCACTTCTAACTCTTGTTTTCTTTTCAGGTCCCATTGTAACTTTAATCATAGCATCTTCTATTTCAGCCATACCAATTTCCATTTTATCTCTTCTTGCTGCAAGCAATGCTGCTTCATTTAGCACATTTTCAAGGTCTGCTCCTGAAAATCCTGATGTATTTTTTGCAATTGTTTTTAAGTCTACATCATCTGCTAATCTTTTCTTTCTTGAATGAACTTCCAAAATTTGCTCTCTAGCTAAAACATCTGGTGCAGATACTACAATTTGTCTATCAAATCTTCCTGGTCTTAACAATGCTTTATCTAGTACGTCTGGACGGTTTGTTGCAGCTAAAACTATAACTCCCTCATTTGTTCCAAATCCATCCATTTCTACTAACATTTGGTTTAATGTTTGCTCTCTTTCATCATGCCCTCCTCCGAAGTCCTGCTCCTCTTTGACGTCCTACAGCATCAATTTCATCAATAAAAATAATACATGGTGCATTTTTCTTTGCTTGTTCAAATAAATCTCTTACACGTGATGCTCCAACACCAACAAACATTTCTACAAAATCTGAACCACTAATTATAAAAAATGGTACCCCTGCTTCTCCTGCTACTGCTTTTGCAAGAAGTGTTTTACCAGTTCCCGGATGACCTACAAGTAAAACTCCTTTTGGAATTCTTGCTCCCATATCTGTAAATTTTTTAGGATTTCTTAAAAATTCTACAATCTCTTGCAATTCTTCTTTTTCTTCATCTACACCCGCTACATCATCAAAAGTTACCTTCGTTTTTTCTGTTTGTCCAACCATTCTTGCTTTGCTTTTTCCAAATGACATAGTTTTGTTTCCACCTTGCATACTATTATTCATAGTAAGGAACCAGAAAATTAAAAATATAATTAAAATTCCAAATGGTGATAATAGTCCTAAAATAGTAATAATAATAGATTGCGATTTTTCTTCTAATTCTATATCTCCTTGTTTTAGATAGTTTGTAGAATAATCCATAAAGCTATCTAAACTTGGTATATTAACTTCTTTTTTTATGTTGTCACCTTTTACATTTACATATGCCTTTGTTCCATCAGACGCTATTTCTACTTTTGTAATTTCTCCAGCTTCCATTTTACTAATTAAATCTGAATAATCCATTTTAGATTCTGAATTATCAACAATAGAAGTTAAAAGAACAATTACAATTATTCCTATAATTAGCCAAGTTGCTAATGTTTTTAAACTGTTTTTCAATTTTTTTCCTCCTTAAAATTTAATGAATTTAAAATTCTGCCTTTATCTATTTTAAACTCAAAAAAATATTAACATATATTTTAAATCTTTTCAATAGTTTTTTGTAACTTTTTTGTGCTCTTTTGGGCATGTATGTAAGGTTTCCTTACGGAAGCTATTTATTCGATTTAAAAAATATTTTTTTATTTTTTACTAAAACTTTTATATTTTTATTTGGTATTAAAAATTTATTTCCTATATTATTACTACATAACTTTAAAATATCATCAACATGGATTTTTTCTATTCCTTGACATGTACCTAATAATTCTTTTATAGTATATCTTACAATTTTACTTTTTATTACATCTTCTTTAGCATTAAATTTTTTTAAGTCCAAAACAATTTCTTTTTCACTTTGTTCTAGCTTAAGCTCATCATAGCTTTGTTTTACTATGTTTTCAAAATATGAATTTTCCTTACTTGCAAGAATACTTAATCTGTTTGTAGTTTCTATAATATTTGGATTAAACTCCTTTTCTATATACGGAATAAGCAAATTTCTAATTTTATTTCTAGTATATACATTTTCCAAATTAGTTTTATCTATTTTTGGATTTAATCCTTCACTTTTACAATAATTTTCAATTTCATTCCTATTACATTCTATTAAAGGCCTTATATATATACCATCTCTTAATGGTTCTATTCCTCTTAGCCCAGAAATTCCAGTACCTCTAATAAAATTCATCAAAACAGTTTCTACATTATCGTTTTTTGTATGAGCTGTTGCAATTTTATTTGCATTTACTTTTTTCAAAATTTCATTAAAAAACTGATAACGAATTTCTCTTCCCATTTCCTCTAAACCTTTTTTATTATCCTTAGAAGCCTTGTTTAAATCTACTTTTTTTACAAAACATTCAATATTTTTTTCTCTGCAATATTTTTTTACATATTCTTCATCTTCATCTGCTTCTTTTCTAATTCCATGATTAATATGTGCAACACATATGTAATAATTTAATTTTTTATTTCTTAAAATGGATTCTAATGCGTTTAAAAGGCACATTGAATCTGGTCCACCTGATACACCTATAACTATCTTATCTTCATTTTGTATTAAATTATATTTCTTAATTGTATCTAAAATTTTATCTTCCATTTTTACAATCATTCCTTCTAAGGCACAAATTTGGTTGGTTATCTACCTCTTTGGCATATTAGTTTTAGTAAACTTATTTTTTATATTTTAATTATAATATTTCATTTAAAGATTCCTGATATAATTCCCACTTTGGACAAAAACTATACATTAAATTTTTGAAATTTTCATTATGATTTCTTTCAATAAGATGTATCAATTCATGTATTACAACATATTGTATTTCTGAATCTTTCTTTTTGGCTAATTCTAAATTAAATTTAATTTCCTTTTTATCAATATTGCAACTTCCCCATTTATTTTTCATTTTCCTAATTGAATAACAATTAGACTTTACTCCAATTCTATCTTCCCATAAAGGAATATATTTTTTTAATTTATCTTCAAGTTTTTCTTTATAGAAACAATTTAATAATCTTTCTTTGTTTTTTATACTAGATGATTTTCTTACATACATTTTTATTGTATTATTTTCAATTTTAATACTTGTTTTATTAGAATTATATACCCTTAATATATATCTTTTTCCATTTAAATAGTGATCCTCTCCTGAAACATAACTTCTTTTCGTTATTCTATTTTGTTCTTCATACTTTTTCAATTGTTTATTTATCCAATCTTCCTTTGACATTATCATTCTTTTTGCTATATCAATATTCATATTTTCTGGTACAGAAGCTTTTATTGTCAAATCATGATATACTTTTAAATTAATATTTTTAACTTGTTTTCTATTTACTTCTATATTAAAGTTATTTATTAACATATACTTTAACATCCTCTCGTGTTTTTCCAAAGGTTAAATATTTCCTCTTCTTTTTCAACATCTTTAATCCATAATGATAATTCCTGTTTAAATTCTTTTTGCTTCATTTTTGATTCCATAAAATCTCTTGAAATATTTGAATTTAAATAGTTATACAACTGTAATGTTTTTTCTTCATTTCTATCAAGAATATCATATAAACCTCTTAACCTTACATTATGCATCGACTTTGGATAAATTCCACTTGTCTCTGGGATCTTAACTTTTTTTACAAGTTCTATTAACCTTTCTAAATACTCTTGATAATCCAAACTTTGTTCTTTCTTCATTTCAATCAATTCTTCAAGTAATTCAGACATTTTGCTATAATATCTTGGATTTTGTTTTTTATTATTTATAATAGCTGAAGCTATATTATTTTCTATAGCAAGGGCCATTGCTCTTTTATTATTTTTAAAACTTTTTGGCATAATTTTTGTTGCTTTATCTAATCCATTAGCAACTATAACATCTAATAATGTTGTTTCATCTAATTTATATTGTATTTCAGATGATTCTGCACTTATATAATTGTCTATCATATATCGCATAGAACTATCATAATTTTTTAATTCTACATAATCTCCTGCTGACTTCATTATTTCATCTCTTGCATTATTATAATATCTAACAGCTTCTTTTATTTTGCATATCTGTTCTTTAGTATAACCTGCTTTAGTCATTTCATCAGCAATATTTGTATATGAAATTACTAAATTATATACTGCATTATAAAATTCAATTCTTCTACTTTCAGTATTTTTTAATTTTTCTTCTCTAGATTCACTTATCGTATCAAGATCTTCTGATATAAAATAGTGTAAAAATTCTAGTGTACCTTTTGGATTTTCTATTGGTTCGCAAATAGATTTTACTTTTTTTAATGCATTATTTAATCGTTTGCTTCCAGATTCCAACCTATTTTTTATTAAACCAGTTATATCTTCTTTATCAAAATTTTCAAATGCACCTGTAGTATAATCTTCAACCGCTCCTTCAATACTTTCAAACAAATTTTTATAATCAACTATATATCCTAAATCCTTTTCATTATCAAGTCTATTTACTCTACAAATTGCTTGAAATAGACTATGATCTTGCATTTTTTTATCTATGTACAAATATGTTGCAGAAGGAGCATCAAACCCAGTTAATAGCCTATTTACAACAATTAATACTTTCATTTCTGATGGAGTATGAATAAATTTATATATTGCATCATCTTCAAAGCATTTTGTATGATCATCATGTTCAGTATCACTTCTTAGTTTAGGATATTTACTTTTGTCCCACATTTTTTTATATACTTCATAAACTTTTTGCTTATCTGATAATGTAAATTCACCATCTTCTTCACCCTTTACATCCTTAATATATGGTGTATAAGATGATATAACTGCACATTTATTAAAATCTTTTGATTGAAATATTTCCCAATACCTACACGCTTCATATACTGAACTTGCTACTAGTATAGCTGCACCTTTTCCCTGCTCAAGTCTTGGAATTTTTTCAAAATCAAATATTATATCTTTTACTATTTCTTCCAATCTTGATTCAGAACTTGTTACATTTTGTAAAGTACCCCATCTTTCCTTTAATTTTTGCTTTGCAAATTCATTTAACCCAGCTGTTTTAGCTTCAAACCATTCATCTATCTTTGCAGGCTTATTAATCCTTTGTTCAACATTTCTAGATTCGTAACATAAGTCAACTACTATTCCATCCTTTACAGCTTGATCAAATTTATATGTATGAATATATCTTCCAAATTTTTCTAAAGTAGTTACTTTTGATCTTTTAATCAATGGTGTTCCTGTAAAACCTATAAAAGTCGCATTAGGTAATATTCTTTTCATTTCATCATGTAATAGACCTGCTTGAGTTCTATGACATTCATCTACAAACACAAAAATATCACCTTTTGGAGAATATATTTCGTTTTTATATTTAGTTAATTCTTTTACATAATCTGCATAATGTTTATCTGAATCTTCATCAACTGAACTTCCTACTTTATGTATTAATGAACAAATTAATCTCCCCTTAGAATATTCATTCAATGATTGTAATAAATCATTACAACTTTTAGTTCTATATATCTTCTCTTCTGCATTATCAAATACCTCTTTTATTTGTTTATCCAATTCTTTTCTATCAGTAAATATTAATACTCTGGAATTGTTAATATTTGATAATATCCATTTAGCAATTAAGACCATTGATAAAGATTTTCCTGATCCTTGAGTATGCCATATAATACCACCTTCATGTTTTTTAACATATTCTCTTGCATTATTTACTCCAAAGTACTGGTTATATCTAGGAACTTTCTTTATTCCACCATCAAATATAATAAAATTATCCAATAAATCTATTATTCTTTCTTTTTCAAATAAAGCTGGTAGTTGTTGATCAATTAAAAAATCGCTTTTATCAATTAATTTAACAACTTTTTCATGTAATTTACCTATTCCTTTTTCATCTTCAATCCAAGGAAGATAATATTTAGCAGGAGTTAATGTTGTTGCATATTTTAAACCTTCTGTATTATTTCCTGCAATTACAAATTGTATAGTAGTAAAAAACCTCTCAATAAATATTGGTTTTTGATTATCTAAATTTTGTCTTATTCCTTCATTTATTGATACAGTGCTTCTTTTTAATTCAATTACTCCAATTGCAATTCCATTAATGTAAATTACTATATCTGGTCGCTTTTCATTTATGCCTTCTACTGTAACTTCTTCAGCAACATAAAAATCATTATTTTCATAATTTTCATAATCTATAAAATATACTTTTTTCTCTTTTTCTCCAACATTTAAAGTAACTCCTACACCATATTTAAGTAAATTATAAACTTCTTTGTTTACTTCATATAATGATCTTGTTTCATTATGAGCAACTTTTTTTAATTCTAATAATGCTTTTTTTGCTATATCTTTAGGATATTTTTTTAAAAGAAATTTTAAAAGCAATTCTTCTTCGATATTCGAATTATTTTCTCTATCTTCAAAATTTCCAAGATAAGTATATTTTAATTTTTCTTCAAATACTTTATGTAATATTCTTTCTTGTGTAACTATTTCTAATTCATTTATATTACTCATATTTTAGCCTCACTTTCCCTGTTAATAAATCTTTCATCATACCTTCTTTTATTTGCTCATATTTAACTAATTTTTGCTTTAACAATTCTATATTATTATCAATATTTATTAATACACTTACTAATTCTTCTTGTTCTTTATATTCTGATGGAATATAAATTGGAATTTTGGCAATATTTTTTCCATGTAAATGTATTATCGTTGTACCTTGGGAAACTTTTTCAACTTCTTTACACAATATATTACTAAAAAGATATGCTATAAATAATGGATTTATATTATCTTTTACTCTTACTATATTTATATCTCCACCTAATAATACATTATCTTCGTTTATAACACATGCTTTAGCAAGATCTTTAGCAACAGTAGTAGTTGATGCAGGAATCAAAATATCCCCTTTTTTAGACCTTACACATGAATATTCATTTGTATAAGACATAACCTTTTTTATTAATTCTGTATATGTAGTAAATAATTCTCCATATAAAATACATTTATTTTTTCCTTTAATATCTAACTTTCCCTTTGATAAGCCATTTCCCTTTATAATTTCAACTGATATATCTCCCATTGTCGTATTTAACCATTCAGAAGTATATTTTTTTAATCTTTTATTTCCCGTAATATATTCTTCAATATATGCAATTTTTAACTTTTCCTTCTTTTCTATCAGTTTTTTTAGTTCATCAATTAAATTATCTACATTTGCTAAAATATTAGCAATCATCCTTTGCTCATTTTTAGGTGGTAAAATTACAACTGTTTCTTTTGCACTTCCAATTGTATATGTACCAACAGTTCCTTTACCCGAATTTGTAAATATTTGTTTCTGAATTAACGAAGATGTAAATAAATAGTAAAAAAACTTACCATCAATTACATTTCTGTTTTTAAACCAAATTATATTTCCATCTTTAAAATAAAACTTATCTCCTTTTTTTACTAAATAGGGGATTCCTATTGTACCAACACCAGTCACTAAAAGATCATTTTCTTCTATTTTGCCAGATATTTTCGAAAACATATCATAAAGTTCAACAGATATATGTAAAGGATTTATCTTTTCTTTATTAAATAAAGCAACTATTTCTCTTGCTCTATAAAATGGAATTCCACTTTTGGTCCAATCAGATTCATGAACTCTTTTTACAGATGTAACTTCCATTAAGTTGCCTATTTTTTCTTCTTTCCATCCTTTTAACATTTATATCCCATCCTTTCCAAATCTTTTAAAACTAAAGATTCTAAATCAGATGTTTCTTTCATTAATACATTTAGTGTATTTTCATAATTTTCAAATTCAGATGATATCTTATTAGATAAATTATAAATCATATCAATATATGCATCTCCGAATCTATTTTCTAAACTTTTAAACCACTTCTTATTTATAATCAATTCTTTTGATGTCTTTTCATCGAATGAATCATATTTTTCAATTATTAAATTATTTAGTTTTTCTTGAAGTATTTTAATATTATTCTTTAACTCTTTCTGATTTAATAAATTTTCTAATAACTCTTTTAATATTACAACATTTTCTTCTGATTCTTCCTTTATTTTATCTTTTATTATCTTTTCATTTACTTTATCATCATCATTAAATATCTCTTCATCTCCAGTATTTTCTTCAATTCTTGTTTCAAACTCTTGAATTAAATCATTTAATTCATCATTTAATTCTTCTAATTCATCGGCATACTTTTTAAAATATTCCTTTATAACAATTTGCTTTGGTAATAAATCAGATTCAAATTCATTCTTCTTTATTTTTCCATTTTTATCTTGTCCATAAACTAATTTTGGAATCCATCCATTTTCAATTATTAAATGCAAATCATCCTTTAATGTACTATTATAGTATTCCATTAAAAACTCGTAAGCTTCATACTTGTCTATTAATTCATCATCTTCAAATATCAGCAAAATATCATTTGAAAGTTCTTCTATTAAATTATTTACACTTGTTTTTGTATTAACTTTATTTAATTTTTCTTTATTATTGTTTTCCCATTTAACTACTTTTTTTATTAATCTTTCAAAATATTTAATAAATTCTCTTGAATTGCTTATTTGCTTGTTTATCGTATCCTTTTTTATAACTAAGTCTAGATATCCATCTTTCACATTCTTTTTAAATAATTTATCTTTTAATTTTGGTGCGACTTTCCAATATTTATTTAATTTTTCTATATCTATTTTTGGTATTCCTCCCATTAAATGTGCACTTATATCTTGCAATACTTCTTCATCAGATGAATCTATATATCTAGGAATATTTAAATTATATTCTTCTTTTTCTATATCTTTAATTTTAACAATTCTAGAATATTTTTCTTCTTCTACTCTTTCCAAATAAGTATCAGTAATCTTTTTTATATCCTCTTCTCTTAGCTTGTTTTTATTTCCATCTTTAACAAAATATTTACTTGCATCAATCATAAATATATCTTTCCTATTTTTTGCATCTTTTTTATCCAATATTATTATGCAAGCTGGAATACCTGTACCATAAAATAAATTTGATGGAAGACCAATTATTCCTTCAATTAATCCTGCTTTTATTAAATTTGTTCTAATTACTTCCTCTTGTCCTCCTCTAAAAAGGACTCCATGTGGAAGTATTATAGCCCCACGACCATCTACTGGATCCATTGATTTAAGCATATGTAATAAAAATGCATAATCAGCACAATTATCTGGTGGCATACCAAAGCCTGTAAATCTTCCAAATTCATTATCTATGCCTAAATCTGCACTCCATTTTTTTACAGAAAATGGAGGATTAGCTACACAAAAATCAAAAGTTCTAATTTTACCATTTTTTATGTACCTTGGATTTGTTAATGTATTACCGTCTTTAATTTGTGCAGTTGCATTTCCATGTAAAAACATATTCATAACACAAAGACTCACTGTATTAATATCTTTTTCTTGTCCATATAAGTATACTTTTGTTCCTTCTTTTGCTTCATTACCAGCTTTTATTAATAAAGATCCCGAACCACACGTCATATCATATATTTCAATAGGGCTTTTAGTTGATTTATTAATTTTTAATATTTTAGATATTATTCTTGAAACTTCAGATGGAGTATAAAATTGTCCTTTGCTTTTTCCTGCTTCAGAAGCAAATTGTTTCATTAAATATTCATAAGCATCTCCTAAAACATCATTGTCATCTGCTCTATTATTACTAAAGTCTAATTCTGGATCTTGAAATATTTCAACTAAACCTGTTAATGCATCTACCATATCTTTGCCTTTTCCTAATTTGTTTTGATTATTAAAATCTACAACATCTATTACATTTTGTAAATCATTAACTTCTGCAATTTTTGATAAAATTTTATTAAACTCTTCACCTATATTTTTCTTTCCCTTTAAAGCAATCATAGTATTAAAATTCGCATCTTCAGGTACTTCTATTAATGTGCCCTTTTTATTATAATATTTATCTGTTATAACTTTCATAAACAATACTATTAAAACATAGTCTTTATATTGTGTTGCATCCATTCCACCTTTACTTCTTAATGTATTACAACTATCCCATATTTTACTATATAATACGCTCTTCTTTACAGCCATTGTATTCCTCCTAATTTTTCTTCCATTTTACATGATACCTTCATTTAAATTTAAATTTTGTATATTTTATATTTTTTCTTTTAATACTATTAATATCTTTATTTTACTACCTGCTTTTATCAATTATTTTCACAATTATACCACAACATATTAATTATTTGAACATTTTTTTCAAAACTTTTCCACTTAATTCTTTAAATTTTATAAAGAAAATCTTATAAATGTATTGACAAAATAAAAAGAAAGATATATAATACAAAATGTCGTAAATATCGCGGGGTGGAGCAGTTGGCAGCTCGTTGGGCTCATAACCCAAAGGTCGGAGGTTCGAGTCCTCCCCCCGCAACCAAGAATAGTAAGTCTTTCGAGACTTGCTTCTTTTTTTGTTTACACGAAAAAGTGACGAAAAAGTGACGAAAATTTTAAAAAAATATTTAATATAAAAAAAGAAGCAAAATAACTGCTTCTTATATTATTTTTGACTGTAAAAAGCTATCCATAGTATTAGCAACTTCTTTAAATTCATTATCAAAAAAGTGACTATATGTAGCGTGTGTTACAGTAACATTTGAATGACCAGCTCTTTTGCTTATTATTTGAGTTTGAATACCACTTGATATTTGTAAAGAAATACATGTATGTCTTAATCCGTGAAATGTAATTCTTTTTAAATTATGCTTTTTTATTATCTTATCTAAGATTTGAGAAGGTGTATCAGGGTGCATATCTGCGCCATATTCAGTTGTAAATATTCTTATACTATTTTGCCATTTATCACCTAGTTTTAATTTTTTTTCTAATTGTTCTTTTTCATATTTCTTTAATATATTTATAGTTGACTGTGATAAATAAATTGTTCTATTACTTGTTGGAGTTTTAGTATCTTTTTCAAATATTCCAAGTTCTTTTGTATATTGTGTGCTTTTGTTTATAGTCATAGTAGAATTTTTAAAGTCAATATCTTTCCAAGTTAATCCTGTTATTTCTCCTCTTCTAGCTCCACTGTCTAAAGCTAACATAATAAGAGCTTGATATTTCAAAGACTCATTTTGTATAGCTTGCATTAATTCAGTAACTTCTTCTGGAGAATAGCATTTAATTTCTTTTCTTTTGACTTTTGGTTTTTCTATTCTATTATTAGGATTATTTAATATATATCCCCATATAACTGCTTTATTTAATGCAGTAGAGATAATAGTATAATGATGTTGAATAGTTTTATCAGAATAGTTTGTATTAGTTCGTAATTCATTATAAAAATCTTCTAATAATTTTACTTTTAAATCTTGTAAATGGATATGTCCAATGCTTTTTATAATATTATTACACCAATGCTTATTTGAAATATATGTTTTAGGTGACCATACATTTTTGGAATATTCTAACCATTCTTCTAACAATTCTTTCATAGTTATTTTAGTTTTATTCACATAGGTATTATTTTTTAGTTGTAATTTCAATTCATTTTCATGTAAAACCGCTTCTTTTTTACCACCATAAAAGGTTTCTATGTGCCTTATTCTTTTATTTCCATTATAACCTATTGGAATGTCTATTTTGTACCTTTTATTTTTTTCTATTTCTTGTACTGCCATTATTAACCTCCTTTTCAATTTTTTTATTTTCTTTTATTAAATTATTAATGAAAGTATTCACGTTATTTGTATTTTCTGCGAGAAATTTATCTTTTTCTTCAGATATTAAATTTTCATAATATTTACTCAATATAAAATTCATTTCATATTCACAACTTCTTAATTCTTTATTTATATATGTAATACTTTGATATAAATTACTTTGTAATTCATCTATGACATAATCAAAATTTTTTACATCAAATGACTTCATTATATCTTTTACTTTATTATAACAATTCTTTATATCATCATTAATGTTATATGATAACAACGAACCATAACTAGTAAATTGTAGTGCTTCAAATATAGTATCATAAATATTTATAAGTTTATTTATGTCTTCCTTGTTCTTTTCTTTCATATATTTTTCTATTATTAATTTTACTTGACATATAGTTTTTAAATTATCAATATTTAATAGCATTTCTTTTAACTTTATAAAATCACGAAATTTTTTTATAAAATCATTTAAATTATAAAAGTGTTCTATAAAATAGCTAAATGTCTTATTATTATAAGTTAGTTCCACCTCTTTCATTTTTTTATCTACATCTTCCACTTTATAATTTGAAGATATAATAATTTCATTTCTTATAAAATTATGGTTATAATATATATCATTATCAAAATGAATAATACCTTTAACCTCCTTTATTTTTTCAATTGCTTCATCTGATATATTTAATTCCTTTCCAACATCAGCTTTAATATAATTTTCATTTTGTTGTTCATCGTCTGCCAAATACATAGCAGAAACGTTGAGAGTCTTTGATAATTCATTTATATAATATAAACTTTTAGGATATGTTCCTTTTGTGTAATCATTAATTGTGGTTTTTCCAATTCCAGTTTTCTCTGCCAATTCCTGAACACTAATATGTTGCTTTTTCATTTGTTTTTTTAATTTTTGACTAAAATCCATGTTTTTCCTCCTTAAATCTGTATATACGCGTTTCCGTTATTTTCTAATCATTTTTTAGAAAATAATATTTATTCAGAATTTCTTATTAACATCTTGACATTTGCAAATAAAAAATGTTAATATGGCTATGTCATAGGCATTACGAGATTGTGGCTGTTAAATTGATATAGTACATAAAAGCGTTCAAATATAGTTTAACATTTATACGTAACATTGTCAAGTTGTTGATTATAAATTTTTTGAAAGGAGGAAATGAAATGCAAAATAATCAAGAAATACGAGAAGCAATATTTAAAAGTAATATATCCAAATGGATAATTGCACAAGAATTAAATATTGACCCATCAACTTTTTCAAGAAAATTAAGAAAAGAATTACCTGAAGAAGAAAAAGAAAAAATATTAGACATTATAAAAAGACTTTCTAATTAATTTGAAAAGTAAAAAATTGAGATAGGAGGTGAAGAAATGGACATTATGAATTTAAAAGAATTAACACAATATTTAAAAGTAAGCGAAAGTATGATTAGAAAACTTGTGCGAGAAAAAAGCATTAAATTTTTTAGAATTGGCAATAGACTCAATTTTAGAAAAGCAGACATTGATGAGTATATCGATAAGCAATGCAATGAAAACTATAAGGAGAATAAATATGTAATGGAAGAAGTAAGTATAAAAAAATTAAAATAGTACAGATTTTTATACTCACTTCAATAATATAATAACAATATGATTATATATCTATTCCCTTAAAAAGTCAACTTTAAAGGAGAAATAGGAAATGAATAATTTAAATGAATTAAAGGAAAAACCACAATGGATTAATTGGAAATATGACGAAAATAAAGGAAAAGTCCCATATAATTATCTTGGCTATCCAACAGGAGTAACTGAAAAACATAGTAAATATTGGTGTAATTTTGATACTGCTACCAGCGCTATAAATATACATAATTTTAATGGTGTTGGAATTGTTTTATGTGATGGCTTATGTGGAATTGATATTGACCATAAAGACATAAATAACAATATGGTACAAGATATAATAAATTTGATGGATACTTATACCGAATATAGTCCATCTGGTAAAGGCTTTCATTTATTATTTACAGTAGATATCACAAAATTACCAACAATTATTGATGGTGACGGAAACAAAAAACTTGATAATAGATATTATCAAAAAAATTCAAAAATAGATGTAGAATGTTATATATCAAACTTAACAAGCAGATATTTTACATTTACAGGTAATTCAATAAATAATAAACCTATAAAAGAAAGAACTAAAGAATTATTGAAATTTTTAGATGAATATATGCTTATAAATAATTCTACAAAAGAAGCATCTAAAAATGATATTAATATACAGAAAATTATTAATACAATTATAACATCAAAACATTCAGAAAAATTCAAAAAACTTTTTTATGATGGGAATATCAGTAATTATAATAATGACGATAGTAGAGCAGATTTAGCATTATGTAGTATATTAGCTTTCTATACTCAAGATTTTAAAACAATAGATACAATTATTCAAAACAGTAAATTATATCGTGAAAAATGGGATAGATTGGATTATAAAGAAATGACAATTAATAAAGCTATCAAAGACAAAGACAAAAGAGAAATTTATATAGAAAATAAACTAGAAAATGTTAATGAAATAGAATATATAACTGCTAGAGAATTACAAAAGAAAGAATTAAAGCCAATTACATACTATGTAGAAGATATTTTACCACAAGGATTGACTTTGATATGTAGTGCTCCAAAAATTGGCAAAAGTTGGTTAGCTCTCGATTTGTGTTTATCAATTTGTAAAGGTACTTCATTTTTAGGACATAACACAAAAGAAGCGGGATGCTTATATTTAGCATTAGAAGATAGTAAAAATAGATTGAAAGTAAGAATGAATAAGTTATTGAACAATAAAGAAGCACCTATAAATTTGTTATATTCAACTGATTGTAATGATTTAGCAAATGGATTTATAGAACAACTTGAAAAGATACTACAAAAAAATCCGTTTATAGAAGTAATTGTAATCGATACATTACAGAAAGTTAGAAGTATAAGTAACAATACATCACCTTATGCTAAAGATTACAAAGAATTAAGTGATATAAAAAAATTTGCTGATACACATAACTTGGCTGTTATTGTTATTCATCATACTAGAAAGGGCAACGACATTACAGATATTTTTGAAAGAGTATCAGGTACTAATGGCATAACAGGTACTGCAGATACTTCATGGGTCATTAATAAAGTAGATAGATTTAAAGATGACACAAGTTTAAGTATGGTTCGGTAGAGACATAGAAGCAAATGAATATATCATTAAATTTAACAAAGATACTTATAGGTGGGAATTCATATCTACAGTAGAAGAATTTGAAACACAAAATGAAAAAGATTTATACGATAATAATACACTTATAGATGTAATTAAAACACTTATAAACGAGAATAATGGCTCTTGGACAGGTTCTATTAAGAGTATGAATAGTAAACATGAAGAAATATATGGTTATTTGTATGAAAAAGTTCCACAAAAATTTAGAAAAAAATTAGACAAACTATCACCATTATTATGGGATTTTGATAGGATTGAATATATTCCACCTACTCACCCAGTCAATAGAGAAAGATTACACACTTTTAAAAAGTTTATAAAATAATAGTAGGTGTATAAGTTGTAGAGTTTGTATAGTGATTTCATAAAATTATTGAAATATATGTGTTTAAACACTCTACAACTTATATTAATTAGTTGTATATCTACAACACAATACAATACACAACAACTTATACAACATCTACAATTATATACAACTAATATATGTTTTAATTTTTTGTGTTATTGTTGTTACACAAAGTACAGAAAGGGGGAAATGATATGTTAATAGATGAAATAGCGAAAGAAATTAGAGATTCAGATGATATTATAGTAAACATTTTAAAAAATACAATTGAAGATTTTAAAAAATATTTAAAAACTGTAAAAATAATTATTACAATATTATCAACAATAATTATTATGTTATTTTGTGTTTTAGTAAAATTTAGTATTTTTTAGTATTTGAGGAGAAAAAGATGTTATTTGATGAATTGAGTAAATATCCTAAAAAGCAATTAGATTTTATAATGGCAATGTTAGAAACAGATAATATAAAAAAATCTGCTGA
>CANRMR010000006.1 GCA_947631785.1 uncultured Clostridia bacterium
CAAACAAAATTAATTGTAAAAGAAATGACAGATTTATTAGTATTAGATTTAGTAGAAAAGCACTTAGTAACAAATCAGCTAGTTTTAACAATAGGATATGACATAGAAAACATAAGTAATTCGTCAATTAGCAATATATATAAGGGAGAAATAACAACAGATAGATACGGAAGAAAAATTCCAAAGCATGCTCATGGAACAGTTAATTTAAAAGAAAAAACATCATCTACAAAAATAATTATGGAGGAAGTAGAAAAACTTTATGATAAAATTATAAACAAAAATTTACTTACAAGAAGAATAAATATAGTAGCAAATAATTTAGAAAATGAGGAAATTATTAAAGGCGAAAAACAAAATGAACAAATTAGTTTATTTATAGATTATGAAAAACAAGAAAAAGAAACAACTAATAAAAAAATAAAACAGGAAAAAGAAAACAATTTGCAACATGTAATATTGGATATAAAGAAAAAGTATGGAAAAAATGCAATTTTAAAAGCCATGAATTTAGAAAAAGATGGAACAACAATTCAAAGAAACAGTCAAATAGGAGGTCATAACAAATAGGAAGGAATTTTAAATATGGAAAAATATGATGATATTATAAACATGCCACACCATGAATCTACAAAACATCCAAAACTTAGCATAAAACAACGAGCTGCTCAATTTGCACCATTTGCAGCATTAACAGGATATGAAGAAGAAGTAGAAAAAACAATAAAATATGTAGAAGAAAATGTAAAATGATAGACATTATATAATATAAAACGCAAGAAGATACATTTTTGTAAATGTATTGCATATAGAATTATGTTATTATATAATAATAAAAAACACTTTTAGAAACTGAGCAATATATATTAGTTTGTATATAATATTCCTCATATAATAAAGCAAATAAAAGTATATTTGAAAAATGGAACAGGAATTGATAAATATTAGAATATAAAATAATAGATGGTGTAAATACAAGAGTTAAAGAATTTGATGAAGAATCTTTAAAATATAATTTAAGTATGGTAGAAATTTTTTAATAAAATAAATAGTAAGATGTAGGTGAAATTATGAAAATAAATATTAAAGAAAACAATAAGAATGTTCAAGAATTTAATTTACTTTATGATTCAGTTGGTTGGGGAGCATACGATGAAAAAATTTCCCAAATAGCTTTAGATAATACATTTTATTCTGTAAGTGTTTATGATGAAGATAAAATAATTGGTTATGGAAGATTAATTGGTGATACTATATGTTACATATATATACAGGACATAATGGTCAAACCAGAATATCAATCACAAAAAATTGGTACATTGATAATGAATAAATTATTGGAAAAAATAAAAAAGTTGAAAAAAGACAATAAAAGTTTAAGAGTATATTTAGGAGCTTCTAAAGGTAAAGAAAAATTTTATGAAAAATTTGGTTTTATTAGAAGAATAGATGCAAATTTAGGAGATGGTATGATTTTAAAATGAAATTATATAAATTTACTAAAATTCTTTGATATCAAGGCGATAAATTAAAAATTATTATTGTGGGAGGTTTGAAGTGATTAATATTGAATATATAGAAAATCTAGATGATGAAGTATATAAATTAATAGATACTGAATTTAATAAATTTGCTACTAAAAATGAAATTATTTGTAATTATACACCATTTAATTTTATTGCTAAAGAGGATAATAAAATTGTTGGAGTAATAACAGGACATTCATATTATAAAGAAGTACATATTGAAGATTTAATTATATTACAACAATATAGAAATAAACACATTGGTAGTAAATTGATAAAAAGTGTGGAGGAATTTTTTAAAGATAAAGGGTTTGAAAATATTAATTTAACAACTTATAATTTTCAAGCACCTGAATTTTATAAAAAATGTGGATTTAAGATTGAATTTATAAGAGAAAATAAAGAAAATCCTAAACTTAATAAATATTTCTTTATTAAAAACTTTTAATTTAATAATAAATATATTAAAGAAAATACAACTGATAAGGGTATTTTATTAATTAGAAGATATTATGGAATAAGTGCAACTAAGGAATAATAAAGTCAAAGACAACTTACATTTGTAACTTAGATTAAAAGTGAAAATATGGAAGTGATGGTTTATATTCTCCTTTGGAAAAATTTGCAAAATGATATAAAAAAACACCACATTTAGCTTTGTCTTGGCTATGTGGTGTTTTATTTATTAAAAGATAAACGATAAATATGAATATAAATCAAATCATATCTAGATTATATTCAAAATTTAATAATATATACCCTAGTATTCTAATTTACAGTTCTTGTTAAATTAAACCACAGGTTATACAAATTAGTTGTCATACTAAAAAGATTTATTTTTTCAATATCTGAATCTGCAACTAAATTAACAGTTGCAATTGTTTGCCCATCTAGCTCATAGCTTACATCTCCTAATTTTTGCCCTTTAGAAATAGGTGCAGAAATATTATTTTCCAAATTTATATTTTGAACAACATTTGCCTCTTGACCTTTTTTCATAAATACTTTAGCACTAGATTCAAAAGAAACATCTACACACTGTTTAACACCTTTATTTACAGGTACACTTTGGACAATTTCACCAGCATTTCCAAATACTTTGCAAGAGTAATTATTAAAACCATAATCTAATAACTTTTGAGCTTCAGAAAAACGTATTTTAGTGGTAGGTGCTTTCATAATAACAGCAATTAAAGATAAATCATCACGAGTTGCACTAGCAGATAAATTATACAAAGCAAGTGAAGTCGAACCAGTTTTTAAACCAGTAGCTCCTTTATAATTTCTAACCAATTTATTAGTATTAACAAGTTCAGATTTTCCATCTCTTAAAGAATCCATATAAATAGTTGTATATTTTGTAATTTGAGGGTGCTTTTCTAAAAGTTCACGAGACATTAAAGCAATATCATAACTAGAAGTTACATGCCCATCTTCATCAATACCATGGCAATTTTTAAAAACAGTATCATTCATACCAAGAGCTTTTGCTTTTTCATTCATTTGAGTTACAAAATTTTCTTCAGAACCTGCTAAATATTCTGCCATAGCGACTACACAATCATTTGCACTTACAACGCAAATAGCCTTTAGCATTTCATCTACAGTTAAAGTTTCGGTAGTGTCCAACCAAATTTGAGAGCCACCCATATTAGATGCATTTTCAGAACATGGAATTTGTGTATCCAAGGTAATTACACCATTATCCAAAGCTTCCATAATTAAAAGAATAGACATTACTTTAGTAACAGAAGCGGGTCTTAATTGTTCATGAATATTATGTTCATAAAGTATCTGACCAGTAGACTGTTCAATTAAAATAGCACTACCAGATTCTAAATTTAAAGGATTTTCTTTTAAAGGATCTGCATTTGTTAAAATAGTATTATTTAAACTAGATGAATTATTTGACCAAACATAAACAGCATCACCAGTAGCTGCAAAAAGATAGCTATTTCCTATTAATAAAGAAAAAATACAAAAAAATGGTAAGATAAATCTTAAATAACGCATATATATACCTCCTTAAGGAATTAATAAAATATATGTTATATATTTTTTAATAGAACCATAAGGAATGTATTATAAAGTAAATTATACAATTTTTACAATACGAATTGTAATTGAAGTGTCCTGATATTGTGCATAAATTTTTATTGGATAACCACTATTATTTTGAAATTTAAAATCTACACTACTATATGAAACAGTAGCATCTTTTCCTTTTTCTACATATTCAACAGGCTTACTGTGAGGATGGCGCTCTATTACAGAAAGTTCATTTGGAGCAGCAAGTATAACATTATATAATGTAGAACTAATTTGGCATACACCACCTCCAAAAGTTTGAACAGTATCTCCATCATCATCAAAAGAATCTGCTGCAACATATCCTTTTTCTGCAGTAGTATCACCTAAAGTACTCCAAAAGGAAAAAATATCTCCATTTTGAACAACGCAACCATTTAAAAAACTACAACCAACTGAAATATTATGCTTACTGTTTGTATAACGATTTACTAAATTTGTTGAAAAAGAGGCAAGTTCAACTTCTTCAGGTTGTTTACTATTTGTATCTAATTTACTTACACTATAAGAATTTTCTGTTTGCTCAGTATTTCCGAATATCTCCGTGTAGACTTATTTTTGCTATCTATGAAATTATTTTTTATTAAAAATCCTACAATAAATAAAACTATAAATAATAAAATAATGATTATAATACTTTTTTTCATAATATATCACCTATAAATAACATTTAATATTAGTATGTCATGAAAATAATACAAAAATACATATCTTTTTAAAATATTAAATTATAAAAATAATCAATTATTGACAAAATTCTAAAATGTAGTATAATTAAATAAGATAAAATAGATAGGAGAAACATATATGATAGCAAGATTATGGAAAAAAATTTTATTTTTTATTTTAATAATTGCTTGTTTATTTAATATAGTTACAAAGCTTGTTAAGAAGATGCCATATATAAAAGAATTAGAATCTTCTGCTGAATATATATATACACAAGAACAAGAAGAGCCAAAAAATAAATAAATTATATAAAATTTATCTAAATTGTTGAAATAAAATTAAAAATATGTTAAAATATTAAGGAAATATTTATTTATGCTAAGAAAGAGGTGAAAACAAAATGAAAGAAGGATTACATCCAGAGTTTAATGAAGCAACAATTACATGTGCATGTGGAAATGTATTTAAAACAAGTTCTACAAAAAAAGATATAAAAGTAGATGTTTGCT
Organism: uncultured Clostridia bacterium; assembly: GCA_947631785.1. Lineage (GTDB taxonomy): Bacteria > Bacillota > Clostridia > TANB77 > CAG-508 > CANRMR01. The sequence continues at coordinate 4,793 of CANRMR010000006.1, forward strand.
CAAAATGTCACCCATTTTGGACAGGAAATTTAAAACAAAATACAACTGGTGGTAGAGCAGATAAATTTAAGAAAAAATATGGTATTTAATTTAAATATCAATAGTACAAACAAGATAAGACAAATAGATTAAAAAAAAACTAATTTTGAAGTTTTTAATTAATCTATTTTTTATTTTTTTAATATAGAAAGAGTGGTAGAAAAATATGAAAACAAAGTATATATTTGTAACAGGCGGAGTAGTATCAGGACTTGGTAAAGGAATAACTGCAGCATCACTTGGAAGACTTTTAAAAAATAGAGGATATAAAGTAACAATACAAAAATTTGATCCATATATAAATGTAGACCCAGGAACAATGAGCCCTTATGAACATGGAGAAGTTTTTGTAACAAATGATGGAGCAGAAACAGATTTAGATTTAGGTCATTATGAAAGATTTATAGATGAAAATCTAACCAAAAATTCTAGTATTACCTCAGGTAAAATATATCAAAGTGTTATTCAAAAAGAAAGAAGAGGAGATTACTTAGGTAAAACTGTACAAGTTATTCCACATATTACAAACGAAATAAAAGAAAATATATACAGCTTTGAAGATTCTGATATAGATATAGTTATAACAGAACTTGGAGGAACAGTTGGCGATATAGAAGGACTAGCACTAATTGAAGCAATAAGACAAGTAGGATTAGAGAAAAATAAAGAAGATGTACTTTATATTCATGTTACATTATTACCACATATTTCAGGCTCAAACGAATTAAAATCAAAACCAACACAACACTCTGTAAAAGAATTACAATCTTTTGGAATAAAACCAGATATTTTAGTATGTCGTACAGAGCAAGAAATACCAGAAGAAATGAAAAAGAAAATTGCTTTATTTTGTAATGTTAGGCCACAATGTGTTATACAAAATTTAACAGCAGATAATTTATATGCAGTACCATTAATGCTCGAAAAAGAAGGTTTAGCAGAAGTAGTTTGTAATCACTTGCAATTAGAAAATACAAATCCTAATAATCACGAATGGGAAAAAATGATTGAAAAAATAAGAAAAATTGATAAAGATAATAAGGTAGATATTGCAATTGTAGGTAAATATGTAAGACTAGAAGATTCCTATTTATCTGTTGCAGAAAGCTTGCAACATGCAGGTTTTGCAAATAATGTAAAAGTAAATGTACATTATATAGATTCAGAGACAATTAAAAAAGAAAATGCAAAACAACTATTAGGAAAAATGGATGCAATAGTTGTTCCAGGAGGATTTGGCGGAAGAGGAATAGAAGGAAAGATAGAAACTATTCGTTATGCAAGAGAAAATAATGTTCCATTTTTAGGGATTTGTTTAGGAATGCAAATGGCAGTTGTAGAATTTGCAAGAAATGTATTAAAATTAGAAGGTGCAAATTCAGCAGAATTTAATGAAGAATGTAAAAATCCAGTTATACATATTATGGAAGAACAAATTGGAATTGTAAAAAAAGGTGGAACTATGAGGCTTGGTGCATACCCATGTAATTTAAAAGAATTAAGCCTAGCAAGAAAACTATATAATACAGAAAAAATTTCAGAAAGACATAGACATCGTTATGAATTTAATAACAAATATAAAGAAGAATTAGAAAATGCAGGACTTATAGCATCTGGGACATCACCTAATGGTGAATTAGTAGAAATAGTAGAATACAGCAAACATCCATATTTTATTGCAAGTCAATTTCATCCAGAATTTCAATCAAGACCAAATAGACCACACCCATTATTTGTTGGACTTGTAAATGCAGCATGCAATAAATAAATTTTAACATACAATAAATTTTAATAAAACCAATTGACAATGAGTTTAAAAACTGTTATTATAATAATGTTATTGGCCCGTTGGTCAAGCGGTTAAGACGCCACCCTCTCAAGGTGGAATCATGGGTTCGATTCCCGTACGGGTCACCAAAATATTAAAAATGTAGAGTATCAACTATTACAATAAATTTAGTTGATACTCATTTTTAAATATTATCACATTAGTTTATATTGAAAATTATTAGCATATATGGTAAAATATTAAAAATACAAATTTAATAAAAAAGAGGAAAATATGAATATTAAGGATGTATTAAGCAAAGCATCAAATATGCTTATAGAAAATAAAATAGAAAATCCAATAATGCATGCAAGAATATTACTTGCAAACAAACTAAAAAAAACAAAAGAATATCTTATTATTCATGAAAATGAAGAAATAAAGGAAAGTATAGTAAAAGAATATAAAGAAGACATATTGCAATTAATATCTGGAAAACCACTACAGTATATAACAAATCATCAAGAATTTATGAAACTAGATTTTTATGTAGATGAAAACGTTTTGGTGCCAAGACCTGATACTGAAATTTTAGTAGAAGAAGTAATTAATATAGCAAAACAAATAAATAAAAGTAAGATAAATATACTAGATTTATGTACTGGAAGTGGAGCAATTGCAGTATCTATAGGTGCATATATTAAAAATGCAAAAATTACAGCAGCAGATATAAGTAGTAAAGCTTTAAATGTGGCAAAAGAAAATGCTAAAAAAAATAATGTACAAATTGAATTAATAAAATCAGATATGTTTGAAAATATAAAGCAAAAATTTGATATAATTGTATCAAACCCACCTTATATACAAACCAAAATTATTAAAACATTAAGTAAAAATGTACAAAAAGAGCCAGAAATGGCACTAGATGGTGGAGAAGATGGTTTAAAATTTTATAAACAAATTGCAAAAAATGCAGATAAGTTTTTAGAACATGATGGATATTTATGCTTAGAAATAGGATATGACCAAAACTTAAACGTTACAAAATTATTGAAAGAAACAAATAAATATAGAAAAATATATTCAAAAAAAGATTTATCAGGAAATGACAGAATAATAATTGCAAAGAGGTGAGAAAATTTGTCTTTTTCATATAGTGTAAAAGAAGAATTAAGTAAATTAAATAACCTTGCAAATAAAGATTTAGTTGCAGCAGAATTACAAGGATACTTAATTACAACAAATGCTTTAGATATAGGAAATAAAATAAAATTTTCTACAGAAAATGAGTATAATATTAATCGTTTTAATAAGCTACTTTCAAACTTAAAAATAGATTATAATATAAAAATGCAAGGAAATGTATATATAATAACATTTAAAAAGCAAGCTGAAAGTGAAAAAAACGAATTTTCAGAAGAAGAACAAAAAGCAATTGTAAGAGGTGCTTTCTTAGGGTCAGGTTCTATAAATAATCCAAATAACACTTATCATTTAGAAATATTAATAAATAAAAAAGAAGATGTACAAATAATAAAAAATATTTTGGATAAATACCAAATACATGTAAAAGAATTAAAAAGAAAAAAATGTTATTCAATATATATTAAAGAAGCAGAAGAAATATCAAAATTTTTAGCTTTAATTGGAGCTACAAAATCTGTATTAGACTATGAACAAATACGAGTTGTAAAAGAAACTAGAAATAATATAAATAGAATAGTAAATTGTGAAACAGCAAATTTAAATAAAACAATAAATGCAGCAATAGAGCAAATAGAAGCAATAAAAAAATTAAAGCAAACAAAAAAATTTGAAAGTCTTCCAGATAATCTTAAAGAAATTGCAAAATTAAGGTTAAAAAATCCAGATGCAAGTTTAGTAGAACTTGGTCAAATGCTAAAAAGACCAATAGGAAAATCGGGGGTAAACCATAGACTAAAAAAAATACAAGAAATAGCAGATTGTAATTAAAAAAAGGAAAATAAAGATGAAAGAAATAGGAATATATATACATATGCCATTTTGCATTAAAAAATGTTATTATTGTGATTTTGTATCATATTCTAATAAAGAAAATAAAATACCTAAATACATACAATGTATTAAAAAAGAAATAAAAGAAAATAAATGCAAAAGAAAAATAGTAAAAACAATTTATATAGGTGGAGGAACACCATCTTGTATAGATGCAAATTATATTAAAGAAATTTTAGATGAAGTAAAAAAAGAATTTAATGTAATGCCAAATGCTGAGATTACAATAGAAATAAACCCAAAAACTGCAGATGAGAAAAAATTAAAAAAATATAAAGAAATTGGCATTAATCGTTTAAGTATTGGAATGCAGTCTATAAATCCAATAATTTTAAATAAAATCGGAAGAATACATACATTTGAAGACTTTAAAGAAGTTTTTTTTATGGCTAGAAAAATAGGGTTTAAAAATATAAATATTGATATGATAATAGGACTTCCAAGCCAAAACATGGAAGATATGCAAAATACAATAAAAGAAATTGAAATTTTAAATCCTGAGCATGTTTCAGTTTATTCATTAATATTAGAAGAAGGAACAAAGCTATATAATTTAGTAGAAGAAAAAAAAGAAATTTTGCCAAAAGACGAATTAGAACGTAAGATGTATTGGTACATAAAAAAAGAACTAGAAAAAAGAGGATATATACATTATGAAATTTCAAACTTTGCAAAAAAAGGATATATTTCAAAACATAACTTTGATTGTTGGAGGCAAAAAGAATATTTAGGATTTGGTGTAGCTGCACATTCTTATTATAATAACATCAGATATTCGAACATAGAAGACCTAGAAAAATATATTCAAAATATAGAAGATAAAAAATTTAAAGAAAACATCATTATACATGAAAAACAAACAGATAGTATTAAGCAAAAAGAATACATGCTGCTTGGCTTAAGAACAATAGAGGGGGTTAAAATTTCAGAATTTGAAAAAAAATTTAAACAAAATCCAATTATTTTATTTAATGAAGAAATTGAAAAATTAAAAAAAGAAAAATTAATTGATGTTAGTCAAGATGCAATTTTTCTAAGTGAAAAAGGAATCGATTTAGCAAACATTGTATGGGAAGAATTTGTATAAAGTATAATATAAAAAAAGAAAGGAGAAATCCATAAAAAATGCGAAAATACTTTGAAAAAATATTAAATGAAGATGAAAATATTTTTTTTGAAAAAGTAAAACAAATGTTGCAAGAAGAAAAAAAGATGTTTATAATAACTGCAAATCCTGAAACTTTAATGATAGCAGAAAAAGATGAAGAATTTAAAAATATAGTATTGTCAGATGAAACAACAGTTGTAGCAGATGGTATTGGAATTATTAAAGGAGCAAAAATGCTATCATATCCATTAGAAAATAGAGTGCTAGGGGTAGATTTAGTTTGCAAATTATTGGAATACTGTAACGAGTATGAAAAAAGCGTGTATCTTTTTGGCGCAAAAGAAGAAGTAATACAAAAGATGAAACAAGTAATAAATAGTAAATATAAAAAGGCAAAGGTAGTAGGAGCAGTAAACGGGTATGTAGAAAATAAAGAAGAAGTATTCGAAAATATAAAAAAAGAAAATCCAGATATTGTTTTAGTAGCATTAGGAATTCCAAACCAAGAAAAAATAATTGCAAAGTATTATCTAGATTTTAAAAAAGGAATTTTTGTAGGTGTAGGTGGAAGTTTTGATGTTATTAGTGGTGTAAAAAAAAGAGCACCAGAATTTTTTATAAAAAGAAATCTTGAATGGTTATATAGAATTACAACAGAACCAAAAAGATTAAAGCGATTTTATGAAAGTAATGTAAAATTTATTTCTAAAATAAAAAAGGAAAGAAGGAAAAAAGCTTGAAAAAAATAATGTTTGTATTTGGAACAAGACCAGAGGCAATTAAACTTGCACCAGTAATTATAGAGGCAAAAAAAAGAAAACAAATAAAAACAATAGTATGTGTAACTGCGCAGCATAGACAAATGCTAGATCAAGTACTAAAAATTTTTAATATACAGCCAGATTATGATTTAGATATAATGAAAGATGGACAAACACTATCACAAATAACAACAAAAGTATTAGAAGGTATAGAGAAAATATTAACAAAAGAAAAAATAGACATGATATTGGTGCATGGAGATACAACAACAACATTTTCAGCAGCACTTGCAGCATTTTATAATAAAATACCTATTGCTCATATAGAAGCGGGATTAAGAACAAACCAAAAATATTCACCATATCCAGAAGAATTAAACAGGCAAATGGTAAGCAATTTAGCAGACTTAAATTTTGCACCAACTACTCTTGCAAAAGATAATTTAATAAATGAAAATAAAAAAGAAGAAACAATATTTATAACAGGAAATACAGTAATAGATGCACTTAAAACAACAATAAAACAAGACTATAGTAATGAAATATTAGATAAAATTCCAAAGGGTAAAAAAATAATACTTCTTACAACACATAGAAGAGAAAATATAGGAGAGCCAATGCAAAATATATTTTCTGCAGTTTCAAAAATTGCAGAAGAATATAAAGATGTATATGTTATTTATCCAATGCATAAAAACCCAGTAGTAAGGAATTTAGCAAAAGAAAAATTAGAAGGAAAAGAAAATGTAAAATTAATAGAACCGTTAGATGTAATAGATTTTCATAATTTTATGAACAAATCTTACTTAATACTAACAGACAGTGGGGGAATACAAGAAGAAGCGCCATCTATGGGAAAACCTGTTTTAGTTTTAAGAAATACAACAGAAAGACCAGAAGGAATAAAAGCAGGTACATTAAAATTAGTTGGAACGTCAGAAGAAGAAATAATAAAACAAACGAAATTGTTATTAGACAGTAAAAAAGAATATGATAAAATGAGTAAAGCGTCTAATCCATATGGAGATGGAAAAGCAAGCATAAGAATTATGAATAAGGTTGAAAATTTTTTTAGATAAATATTTTATCATCTTTTATTGATTTTTTCAACTTTTTTCATTTTACATATTTCTTTGTTTAATATTTGCATATAAGTATTTTATATATTCATTCGTTTTATAAAAAGCATCAAAAAAAATCGACTTTTTACAGTCGATTTAATCTTTTGGTGGGCAGGGATGGATTCGAACCATCGTACTCAAATGAGAACAGATTTACAGTCTGCCGCCTTTAGCCACTCGGCCACCTACCCAAATAATTGATGTTTGTCTAAGACTTAATTATTATACTATTTCAAATTTTTGTTGTCAATACCTTTTTTTTATTTTATGAAAAAAATTGTAAAAAAGCTTGCAAATTACAAATAAAGTGATATAATATAAAAGCTAGTTTGTAATTTTATATAACTTAAAATGTGAAAGGATGAAAAAAATGAGTATTAAAATTGAAAAGACAGATAACAAAAATGAATTAAAATTAGAATTTACAATTGAAGCTAAAAAATTTGATGAAGCAATGAAAAAAGTATATGTAAAAAGTGTAAAATACTTTAATATACCAGGTTTCAGAAAAGGAAAAGCACCAATGAATGTTGTAGAAAAATATTATGGACCAGAAATTTTTTATGAAGATACTTTTAACGAAGTAGTTCCAGAAGAATATGAAAAAGAATTAAAGGAAAATGATATAGAAGCAGTTTCTCGTCCAGATATAGACATAAAACAAATAGGAAAAGGACAAGATTTAATATTTACAGCAGTTGTTCAAACAAAACCAGAAGTAAAATTAGGAAAATATAAAGGTATAGAAATAAAGAAAAAAGAGTATAATGTATCTGATGATGATGTAGAACATGAATTAGGACATATGGCAGAAAAAAATGCAAGATTAGTATCTATAGATGATAGACCTGTGGAAAATAAAGATATTACTGTAATTGATTTTGAAGGTTTTGTAGATGAAAAACCATTTGAAGGTGGAAAGGCAGAAAAATATGAACTTACAATTGGAAGTAATACATTTATACCTGGATTCGAAGATCAAATTATAGGTATGAAAATAGGAGAAGAAAAAGATATAAATGTTACTTTCCCAGAAGAGTATTTTTCTGAAGAATTGAAAGGCAAACCAGCTGTATTTAAAGTAAAATTACATGAAATTAAGAAAAAAGAATTACCTGAGTTAGACGATGAATTTGCAAAAGACACAAGTGAATTTGATACATTAAAAGAGTTAAAGGAAAGCATAAAAGAAAAATTAGAAGAAGAAAATAAAAAAAGAGCAAAATACGAAACTGAAGACGAAGCTATAAAAAAAGTATGTGAAACAGTAGACATTGAAATTCCATCAGGAATGATAGAAACAGAAATTGACAATGCTGTAAACGAAGTAAAAGCTAGACTTCAATATCAAGGAATGACTTTAGAGTCATACTTAGATATGATTGGAAAAACTATGGAAGAATTTAGAAAAGAATATGAAGAGCAAGCTAAAACTTCTGTTAAAAATCGTTTAGTGTTAGATGCTATTATTAAAGAAGAAAAAATTGAGCCAGATGAAAAAGCTATAAATGAAAAATTACAAGAAATGGCTAAAATTTATGGTAAAGATGAAAAAGAATTAAAAGATAATGAAGGATTTATGAATTATATTAAAGAATCTTTATCTCATGAAAAAGTTGTAGAATTTATTGTTTCAAATGCAAAAATAAAATAAAGATAAACTAAAAATCTAAGGAGGAAAAAATATGTTAAAAAATAGTTTAGTACCTTATGTTATTGAACAAACAAGCAAAGGAGAAAGATCATATGATATTTTCTCAAGATTATTAAAAGACAGAATTATATTTTTAAGTGAAGATGTAAATCAAACAACAGCAAGTCTAGTTGTAGCACAATTATTATTTTTAGAGTCAGAAGATCCAGATAAAGAAATATCATTTTATATAAATAGCCCAGGAGGTTCAATTACAGATGGTATGGCTATATTTGATACTATGAATTATATTAAATGTCCAGTATCTACAATATGTGTAGGAATGGCTGCAAGTATGGGTGCTTTTTTACTTGCTGCTGGAGAAAAAGGAAAAAGGTTTGCAACACCAAATGCTGAAATATTAATTCATCAGCCATTAATAGGTGGAAATGGAATTTCGGGTCAAACTACAGAAATTAAAATTCATGCAGAACATATGGTAAGGACAAGAGAAAAAATGAATAAAATTTTAAGTGAAAGAACAGGTAAATCATTAGAACAAATTGAATTAGATACAGAAAGAGACCACTATATGACGGCAAAAGAAGCTTTAGATTATGGCCTAATAGATGGAATACTAGATAAAAGAGCATAGATAAAAACCTTAAAAAATAAAAACTTAAGAAATAATAACAAGGAGGCAAACTATGCCAAAAAAAAATGATAATAATAAAAATATAAAATGTTCTTTTTGTGGTAAATCACAAGAAGCAGTTAAAAAAATTGTTGCAGGACCAGGAGTATATATTTGTGATGAATGTATTGGTCTTTGTAAAAATATTGTTGATGATGAATACTATGAAGAAGATGAAATAGGTTATACATTAGAAAATACAGAAGAACTTCCAACTCCACATGAAATAAAAGAAATTTTAGATGAATATGTAATTGGTCAAGAAGAAGCAAAAAAAACTTTATCTGTAGCTGTATATAATCATTATAAAAGAATTAACAATAAAGAAAAAATGGGAGATGTAGAAGTACAAAAAAGTAATGTATTACTTCTTCGGACCTACTGGATGTGGTAAAACATTACTTGCACAAACCTTAGCTAAAATTTTAAATGTTCCTTTTGCAATAGCAGATGCAACAACTTTAACAGAAGCAGGATATGTTGGTGAAGATGTAGAAAATATTCTACTTAAATTAATTCAATCTGCAGATTATGACATTGAGCAAGCAGAAAGAGGAATTATTTATATAGATGAAATTGATAAAATTACAAGAAAATCAGAGAATCCTTCTATTACAAGAGATGTAAGTGGAGAAGGTGTTCAACAGGCATTATTAAAAATTGTAGAGGGTACTATTGCGTCTGTTCCACCACAAGGTGGAAGAAAACATCCACATCAAGAATTATTACAAATTAATACAGAAAACATATTGTTTATATGTGGAGGAGCATTTGAAGGATTAGATAAAATAATTAATGATAGAATAGGAAAAAAAGCAATTGGTTTTGGTGCAAAAATTGAAAGTAAAAAAGAAATTGATAAATATAAAATATATGAAGAATTATTACCACAAGATTTATTAAAATTTGGATTAATTCCAGAGTTTGTTGGTAGACTTCCAATAATTACTACTTTAAAAGAATTAGATAGAGACACTTTGATTAAAATTGTAACAGAGCCAAAAAATGCATTGGTAAAACAATATAAAAAATTATTTGAATTTGATGATGTTGAATTACAGTTTGAAAAAGAAGCATTAGAATTAATTGTAGATAAAGCAATTGAAAGAAACACAGGAGCAAGAGGTCTTCGTTCTATTATTGAAGATATAATGCGAGACATAATGTTTGATGTACCATCTAATCCTCAAATTACAAAATGCATTATTACTAAAGATACAGTTGAAAATGGAAATATTCCAAAAATAGAAATAGATGAAAATAAAAATAAAGATGAAAAAATAAAAAAGAAAAAAGTCTTTAAAAAAGAAAACTATGAAACAGCATAAAAAAATCCAGTTAAAATAACTGGATTTTTTTAGTGACTAATCTCTTTTTATTACCTCAATTCCGTCTTCTTTACAACTGTCTAAAAAAGAATCAAAGTTTCTTCTTGAGTTTTTAAGCATACGAGGATTTCTGTTTGCTTTAAAATTCCTCCTTGTTCCGTTTCTGTAGTTTTTGTTTCTAGTTTTTCCTTTTGACATAATTGTGTCCTCCCTTTATAAGTTATTTATAGGTAATTAGTCACTAGATAATTGTAATAAATTACATAATATATAATACCATATAATATAAATAAAAGCAACAAAAATTAAATAATTATGTAACTTAAATAAATAATAAAAATAAACTTATCTTTTTTGTAATAAATATAAATATATATTATATAATAATAGAAGAAAAAACTAATCTAATTAGTATTTACAAACAGAAAAATTAGTTATATAATAGAAAAAAATAAAAATAGGGGGAAAATATGGAACTTAAGAAGATATTAAGTGGAATAGATGGTATTAAAGCAAAAGGAAACTTATATATAGATATAAAAAATGTAGAAAGTGATTCTAGAAATATAAAAAAAGATGGAATGTTTGTTGCCATACGTGGATTTGAGACAGATGGTCATACATATATTGAACCTGCTATTGCAAATGGTGCAAAAGTAATAATGATGGAAGAAGGATTCGATTTTAGAAATTTAAATATACCTGAAGATGTTACATTAATTGTAGTACCAAATACAAGGTATGCTCTTGCAGTTTGTGCGTGTAATTTTTATGATAATCCATCTAGAAAATTTAAATTAATTGGAGTAACTGGAACAAAAGGAAAAACAACAACTACATATATGATAAAAGATATATTAGAAAAACAAGGAAAAAATGTTGGATTAATTGGAACAATTGCTACATACATTAATGGCAAAAAGATAGAAGATTCTGCAAGAACAACACCGGAGAGTATAACTTTACAAAAAAGCTTTGCAGAAATGGTAGATAATAAAGTAGAATATGTTGTAATGGAAGTATCTTCTCAAAGTTTAAAATTAGATAGAGTTGTAGGATGCGATTTTGATATTGGTGTATTTACAAATTTTTCAGAAGATCATATTAGCCAAAAAGAACATCCAGACATGCAAGATTATTTCGAATCTAAAATGAAGTTATTTGATATGTGCAAAATAGCATATACAAATGCAGATGATATATATGGAGCAAAGCTTACAAAGCTTGTAAAAAATTGTGAAATAAAAACATATGGTATAGACAATTCTTGTGATTTACTTGCAAAAGACATTACAATCACAAATTCATATGTAGATTTCAAAGTAAAATTAGCAGGAAAAAATGAAAGAGTAAAAGTTGGAATACCAGGAAGATTTAGTGTTTACAATTCATTAGCTGCAATTTCTGTTACAGAAAAGCTAGGTGCAACACCAGATGTAGTCAAAGATGCTTTGCTAAATGTAAGAGTACCAGGAAGAAGTGAACTTGTAGACAATAAAAAAGATTTAACAATAATGATTGATTATGCACATTCACCAGAAAGTTTAGAAAATATATTACAAGCTGTAAAATCGTATACAAGAGGAAGAGTAATTAGTGTATTTGGATGTGGAGGAGATAGAGACAAAACTAAAAGACCTATTATGGGAGCAATATCTGGTAAGATAGCAGATTATACCATAATTACATCTGATAATCCAAGAACAGAAAATCCAGAAGAAATAGTCAAAGAAATTGAAGAAGGAATGAAAAAAACAAAAGGAAATTACATATGTATTGTAGACAGAAAAGAAGCAATTAAAGCTGCAATTGAGATGGCAAATAAAAGAGATATTATAGTACTTGCAGGAAAGGGACATGAACCATACCAAGAAATAAATCATAAGACATATCCTTTTGATGAAAGAATCATCGTTAGAGATATTATAGAAGAAATGGGGAACTAACTGTGAATTTTCAAGTTAAAATATTGCTTGCAACATTTTTACTTACTGTTATTACTTCAATTATAATTATTCCAATATTAAAAAAATGGAAAGTAGGTCAAATTGAAAGAGAAGATGGACCTAAATCACACTTAAAAAAACAAGGAACACCAACAATGGGAGGCATTATAATTATTATTTCAATTGCCTTTACAACACTTTTTAGTTATTTTTATTATAAATCAAAAATACCAAATATTGCAAATCAATTGCTTCCATTTTGTTTTGTTACAGTATGTTTTGGAATAATAGGTTTAATTGATGATTTCAAAAAACTAGTGCTTAAAAATACAGAGGGACTAAAGCCAAGTTATAAAATGCTAGGTTTATTAATTATATCAGTTATATATGTAATATATTTAGTAAAAGGAACGAATTTAGGATCAGAAACATATATACCTATATTAAAAATCTATTTACCTTTACCAATATGGTTTTATATACCATATGCTATTTTCGTTATGCTTGCAACTACAAATGCTATTAACTTAACAGACGGAATAGATGGATTATCTAGTACAGTTTGTATGATTATAATAACATGTTTAACTGTAATTGGAATTATTTTTAATATAACAGAAATTGCAATTTTTGGAAGCATTTTATGTGGTGCATGTTTAGGTTTCTTAATTTTTAACTTAAATCCTGCTAAAGTATTTATGGGAGATACTGGTTCGTTATTATTAGGCGGAGCAATTGCTGCTATGTCATTATATTTAAAAATGCCATTAATACTATTAGTAATTGCATTTATTCCTGTAATTGAAACCATATCTGTTATGTTACAAGTAGTACATTTTAAAAGAACAGGAAACAGAATTTTTAAAATGGCACCTTTGCATCATCATTTTGAATTATCTGGTTGGCGTGAAAGCCAGATTTTATCTGCTTTTAGCATAATTACATTAATTTTATGTGTAATTGGATTAAATATTATATAAAAAGGAGCATAAAAATGGTTAAAAAAATGAAAACAGAAAAGCCATTTGACTTTATTTTATTTATTACAGTATTACTTATGCTTTGTTTTGGAATTATTATGGTTTTGTCTGCTAGTTCACCTTCTTCTTTAGCAGAAACAGGAGGTAGCTATGAATATGTAAAAACACAAGCTGTAAGCGCAGTTGTTGGGGTTGTTTTAATGCTTTTTATTTCAAAAATAGACTATAAAGTATACAGTAAGTTTTATAAAATAATATATTTTGTTGGAATATTATTGCTATTTGCAGTATTAATTCCAAACCTTGGATATTCTGCAAATGGTGCTACAAGATGGTTGAATTTAAGATTTACAACAATTCAACCTTCAGAAATTGTAAAAGTTGGATTAATTATTTTTTATGCTACATATTTATCAAAGCACAAGGACGAATTAAAAAGTTTTTCAAAAGGATTTATAAAACCAATTTTAATTGTAATACCTGTTATTTTAATTTTAGTATTAGTACAAAACCATTTAAGTGCTTCATTAGTTATTATAGCAGTTGTATCAATAATGATGCTTATGGCAGGAAGCAAGTTAAGGTATTTCCTAACATTTGGTATAATTGGTCTAGCAGTTGGAGGTATAGGATTGTTTTTCTTAGCAAAGACAGCTGGGCAAGGAGGGTTCCGTTTAGGAAGAATTATGGCTTTTTTAGATCCATGGTCATATGCACAAGATGAGGGTTGGCAAATTATACAAAGTTTATATGCAATAGGTTCAGGAGGAATATTTGGTGCTGGACTTGGAAATAGTACACAAAAATACCTATACATACCAGAACCTCACAATGATTTTATATTTTCCGTTCTTGCTGAAGAATTAGGATTTGTTGGTTGTGTATGTGTAATATTATTATTTGCAATTTTTATATGGAGAGGTATAGTTATTGCAATGAAAGCGCCAGATATGTTAGGTAGTCTAATTGCAGTAGGAATTACAACGCAAGTTGGTATACAAGCAATTATTAATATTGCAGTTGTTACATCTTCTATTCCAAATACAGGTATGCCGTTGCCATTTTTTAGTTATGGTGGTACAGCATTACTTATCTTGTTATGTTCAGTCCGGAATTTTGCTAAATATATCAAGGCAAGGAAAGAAAATATAGAAGGAGTATATAAATGAGAGTTATTATTGCAGCAGCTGGAACTGCAGGTCATATTAATCCAGGTATTGCTATTGCAAATAAAATAATTAATGAAGATAAAAATTCAAAAATTATTTTTATTGGAACAAATAGAGGTTTAGAAAATGATTTAGTACCAAAAGCGGGATATGAATTAAAGACGATAAATGCTTATGGATTAAGTAAAAAAATAACAATAGATAATTTTAAAAAAATGATAAAAACAATAAAAGGTATTGGTGAAGCAAAAAAAATTATAAAAGAATTTAAGCCAGACATTGTAATTGGAATGGGAGGGTACATTTGCGGAGCAGTAATGATAGCAGCAAAAAAAGCCAAAGTTCCTAGAATATTACATGAAAGTAATGCATTTCCTGGAAAAGCTGTAAAAATGTTAATTAAAAATGTAGATAAAGTATTAGTTGGGTTTGAAGATGCAAAGCAAAGACTTGGAAATTTAGATAAAGTAGTAGTAACAGGAAATCCAAGCAAAATTAAAAAGATAATATACACTCAGGCTGATAAAAAAATAGAACTTACTAAACTAAAACTTGATACAGAAAAACCTGTAGTACTTATATTTGGTGGAAGCCAAGGTGCACAAAAAATTAATAATGCAGTATTAGAAATAATAAAAAATAGTAAAAATAAAACATATCAAATCATATGGGCACCTGGACCAAAACAATATGATGAGGTAAAAGAAAGTCTAATAAAAGAAAACATTAATATTCAAAATATAAATGGGGTAAAAATAGAACCTTACATATATGATATGGAAAAAATTATAAATTTAGCAGATGTTGTAGTAGCAAGAAGTGGGGCACTAACAATTACTGAAATTGCAATTGTAGGAAAGCCTGCAATATTTATACCATTACCAAATGTATCAGAAAACCATCAAGAATATAATGCAAAAGTATTAGAAAATAAAAATGCAGCAAAAATAATACATAATGAAGAATTAAATGGAAAAATATTAAATAAACAAATTGAAGAATTAATACAAGATAAAGAAAAATTAATAAAAATGGGAAATAATGCAAATGCAATTGCTACAGAAAACGTAGAAGATAAAATATATAATGAAATAAAAAAAGTAATAGAGTAGGAGGAATAATATAATGGAAATACAAGTAGTAGGATCAACAAAAATAAACTATAATATGCCAATAGAAGAAGCACTTGATTTTTCAGGAAAAGCAGCAGGGATTTGTTATATGCCAGACACAATTGAAACACTTTTTAATGAAGATAAAGAGAAAACTAATAAAAGAATAAATAGAACATTAATATCAGGACATCATAGCGTTTTTGATCATCCAATGTATAATTTAGTATTAATAGATATTCCTAAAATTCTTGCAATGATTTTAAATAACGAAGGAATGTATACAACTTCAGAAAAGTCTGCAAGATATACTAAAATGAGATTGTCCGAAAAAGAAAAAGAATTATATGAAAAATGGATAGAAATATACAGCAAAGAAATTTCAAAAGTTTATCCAAATATTGTAGAAAAACAAGTATTAAAATTAGCACAAGAAAATGCTAGATATTTAATTAGTATTTTTACTCCTTCTACTACAATGGAATATACAGTAAGCTTAAGACAAATAAACTATATTATACATTGGTTTGAAGACTATATAAAACAAGCAGAAGATACACCATTTAATTTAATGCTAAAACCATATTTAAAGGAATTTATTGAAAAAATAAATTATTTATATGTACCAGAATTAAATTCAAACGAAAAAGAAAGAACAATATCTTTATTTAGTACAAGGCAAAGAAAAGAAGAATTTGGTGAAAATTATTGTACAACTTATGAAGGAACATTTGCACAATTTGCTCAAGCACAAAGACATAGAACATTAAATTATGAAATTGAAATTATGGAAAACAACAAAGTATATGTACCAAAAATAATACAAGAAAATGAAAAACTAGTAAATGAATGGGAAAAGGATATGAAATCTGTTATAGAAAATTTCCCACAAGGATTAATTATTAATATAAATGAAAGAGGAACTTTAGAAAACTTTATATTGAAATGTAAAGAAAGACTATGCGGTGCAGCACAATTAGAAATTATGGAACAAACAAAGAAAACTTTAGATAAATATATAGAAAATACAAAAGAAACTAACAATGAAGCATATAATTATCTAGAAAAATATAAAGCAGGAATCAGATGCAAATTTCCTAATTGGAAGTGTAAATCACCATGTATATGGGGAAGTAAAAATGCTTTAACAAGGAAAATATAAAACAAAAAGGTGTCAATTTTAATGACACCTTTTAAAATATTTATTCTTCTATATTTTTATCTTTTTTGTTTTTTGTAAAAGAATAAAATAACAATATTCCAAGACCAGTAAGTGTAAGAACAAGCCAAATTATTCCTCCAGCATAAGGTATTTGTGTTAATGCCCAAAGTATAACTGTTACAAGTAACAATAATGCTAATTTTTTACCTAATTTTGCGTCTTTAGCAAATTTATTTGCTAAACATATACTAATTGTTGCAAAGCCAATGCTTGCAAGTAAAATATATGCAGTCATAAATAAAATTGCAACAGGTGCTGATATTTTTAAAAATGTTAGTAACAATGTAACAAATATAGATACAATAACAGAAACAATACCAATTGCTAAGCCAATTGCCATTTTTGCAGAAACAAATTCTTTAGATTTTTCCACAAATTTTGGTGTAAGCCATAACATTAAGAAGAATACAACAAATGTATAAATAATACATTGAGCTAAACTAATAACATAATTTAAAACAACATTACCATTAGAGTCTACGTTATTTACTAATAATTTATTATATATAATTTCACCTTCAACAACTCCATCTGGAACAGTAATTTCATTTGGAGCTTTGTAGTCTAATTTACCATAAATTAATGCACGTCTTGGTTCTGTTTCACTTTCTTCATTTTCAGTTTTTTCTTCAAGATTTAGTGAATTTGAAATAACATTTACATTTCTACCTACAGCACCAAAAAAATCAATTGAGCTTGCAATAGCGTGTACATCTCTAACTATGTAAGAATCATAAGTTATGTTCATATTATTTGAAGCTATATATAAATCATTACATGCTCCATCAAATTTAACAGTTTGACCAAATGCATAAACTGAATATCTTATTTGTGCACCAGAAAAATTAATATTATTTGCAAAGACATAAAGGTTTCCGCTTACTTGACCTGTAATTTCAACTGTATTTGCAATAATATATACATTGCCATCTACTAGTTTGTCCATTACTACATCAGAACCTGCTAAATATAAATCATCAGAATAAATTTCTGGCTCTGCTACATCAGCTTCTTCAGAAGTTTCAGCAGATGTTTCGTCCGTTGTAGAAATAGGTGTCTGATTTGTATCTTCAGATATTGGCATAATATCTCCTTGAGTAGTAGCATCTTCAGTAACTGCATTAGTTATAATTTCATTTGTTGCAACATCAGAAGATGCATCAGTTGCAAAGCATTGATTGAAACTAAACATTGTTGCAAATAAAACAACAGTAACTAGTACAATCATTTTTAATTTCTTTTTTAACATAAAAAATTCCTCCCTTGTAAATTTATATTATTAATAATATATCTTTCAAAGGAGTTTGTCAATATTTTTTTCTTTAGCAGATATAAAATATGCACATTCATTTTCAGAAGAAATTTTTGTATTAGTAATATTTTCTAAGCAACATTTTCCATCTTGTTGATAAATACAATTTGAAGAACAATTAATTCCTGTCAAAAAAATCACCTCTTAAATAATTATTATAAATTATTTTTAGAAAAATATTCACATAAATGTGAAACAGGACAATCTTGACACTTAGGATTTCTTGCCATACATGTATTACGACCATGATAAACAAAAAGATGATTTACATCTTTTAAATATTTTTTAGGAATTATTGATAATAAATCTTGTTCTATTTTTTCAGGCATAGTAGCAGATGAAAGTCCAATACGATTTGAAATTCTTTTTGCATGTGTATCTACTGCAATTCCATTTGCAATACCAAATACTTCAAGCAATATTACATTAGCGCTTTTTCTGCCAATTCCAGCAAGTGTTATAAGATCTTCCATTGTATTTGGAACTACCGAATTAAAATTATTTACAATTTGATTAGCACAAAGTTTTAAATTTCTTGCTTTGTTTTTATAAAAACCACAAGGATGTATTATTTTTTCCAATTCATCTAATTCTATTTTTTCGAAAGCTTCTGGAGTTGGACACTTTTTAAATAAAGCAGGAGTTGTTTTATTTACTCTTTCATCAGTACATTGTGCTGAAAGCATAACAGAGACCACCAATTCAAAAGGAGTTTTAAAATTTAAGCTACATGTAGCATCTGGATAATATTTTTTCAAAATTTCTATTAATTCTATTATTTCTTTTTCTTTTAATTGTTTCATTTATATATAATCCTTTCATATTTATAATTTTATGAATCACATTTTTATACAAAAATAATATACTATAGATGAGGAGGTAATATATTATGTTAAAACTTCTAAAAAAGACATTAGGTGTATGTCTAATTGGATTTGGTTTAGGTATGCTTCTTGTATTATTACTTCCAATTGCTGGATGGTTATTTATTATTGGTATAGCAGTAGTAGCTGTTGGCTTGATATGGCTTTCCTGCTAGGGAACATTAAGATAAAAAGGAGTGATAGCATGACAATTGTAGTAAAAAAAGTACCAAAATGTTTAAGAGGTATTGTAAAATTTATTTTTGGAATAAAAGATTAATACATATATATTTTACAATAACAAAAGGGGCAAGTATTAAAATACCAGCCCCTTCATCCATATACAAAATTTAAGCTCTTTTAACTTTTCCAGAACGTAAACATTTAGCACAAACCTTTATTCTTTTTGGTTCTCCATTAACAATTGCTTTAACACTTCTTAAATTTGGTTTCCATGTTCTAGAACTTCTTTTACTAATATGTGAACGTGTAATACTTAACTTATTACCATAATTTACTGATTTTTCACAAATAGCACATTTTGCCATCTTAAACGCACCTCCTATATTTGTTTAATAAATTGACTAATTACTAGTTTAACACAAATTAATTAAAAAAACAAGGGTTTTAAAGAAAATATATAAAGAAAAATTATTTTAAATCTTTCATATCAACTTGATCCATATCTGAAAATGCTTGATTTTCTCCAACCATTCCCCAAATAAAAGAATAATTTTTTGTGCCAAAACTAGAGTAAATAATAGACTAACTAGGAGAAATAACTATTTCTTTATTACCAACTACAATATGTCTTGTTTCATTTGGCTTACATAATCTACAAGCTATTTTTAATTCTATCAATTGAAAAGCCACATATAATAAAAGAAATTGCAAAATATAAACTAGTTTTAAATAAAGATAAACCTATGTAATATAAATCAGGAAAACTAAAAAAGGTTTCATATATAAATAAAATACAAGTAGCTATAATGCACAAAAAAAATGAAAATGAAAAACCATATTTCATAGTATTTTTTATAATATTTTCTAAATTATTAAATTTTTCTTTAATAAATGTAATCATAACAAATCTCCTTTTAAATAAATGTTACTAAATATATATTAACATAAAAAAGGAGAAGTTTCAAAGGGAAAAATAGCCAAAAAAAAAGATAGAAAATTCTATCTTTTAAATTATGCTTTTATAGCATTTAATTTTTTTGCTAAACTAGATTTTTTTCTTGCTGCTGTATTTTTAACAATAACACCTTTTGTACAAGCTTGATCTAATTTTTTTGTAGCTTCAGAAAATAAAGCTTGAGCATTTTCTAAATCGCCACTTATAATAGCTTGTTCACATTTTTTAACAGCAGTTCTATATCCAGATTTAATCATATTATTTCTTTTTGTTTTTTTCTCAATTACACTAACTCTTTTAATAGCTGATTTTATATTTGGCATAACTATTTAAGCACCTCCTCTTAGCTAAAGTAAACTATAACGAATACTATTTTAACATATATTAAAAAAAAAAGCAAGCTATTGGAACAAAAAAACTATAAAAGTCATATGATATACAAAAATACATAAAAGGAGAAGATAATATGGATAATTTATTAATATTTTTTGCTATACCAATTGCCACAATTATTTTAGCAATAATTTTAGAAAAACAAATTAATTGCCCATTACAAGTTGCAGCAATATTTTTTGCAATTTTCTTAATAGTTGCATTTGCAGTATCAGATGCTAGTGCTTTAATTTATGTTATTGCATACACAATATTAGCATATGTAACAGCAGTAATAACAAGACTTATTTTAAATGCAATAGAAGAAAATGATAATAACAACAACCATGAAAATAATTGTTGTAACCATAATACATGTGGATGCAGAAATGAAATAAGAAGAGTAGAAAATGAAGTTGCAGCTGTAAATGATAATATAAGACAAATAAATTGTTTATTAGAAGATGTACTTTCAAGTCAAGACGAAAACAATAACAACAATAATAATAATAATAATAATAATAATAATAATAATAACACTTGTGGATGCTCAAGAAGAAGATGTGGAAGAATATAACAAAAAAGTATTGCAAAAAAATAAAAATTTGATATAATTTAAAAAAAATTATAGGAGGAAGTTATGAAAGAATTAAAAGGAACTAAAACAGAAAAAAATTTAATGGAAGCATTTGCAGGTGAATCACAAGCAAGAAATAAATATACTTATTATGCAAGTAAAGCAAAAAAAGATGGATACGAGCAAATTGCAGCAATATTTACAGAAACAGCAAATAATGAAAAAGAACATGCAAAAATCTGGTTTAAATTACTAAATGGAGGAAATATACCAGACACAATGCAAAATTTAGCAGATGCAGCATCTGGAGAAAACTTTGAATGGACTAATATGTATGATAAAATGGCAAAAGAAGCAAAAGAAGAAGGATTTGATAATATTGCATATTTATTTGAAGAAGTTGGAAAGATTGAAAAAGAACATGAAGCTAGATATAAAAAACTATTAAAAAACATAGAAGATGGATTAGTATTTAGCAAAGATGGAGATACAATTTGGCAATGTGCAAATTGTGGTCATATATGTATTGGAAAAAAAGCACCAGAAGTATGTCCAGTATGTGCACATCCACAAGCATATTTCCAAGTTCTAGCACAAAATTATTAAAAAAGCATATTACACAAAAAAGGCTACTTTTTTTCAAGTAGCCTTTTATAAAATATGTGTTTTTATCTTGCAAGCCATCCACCATCGACTGCTAATGTGTGACCATTTACGTAATCTGAAGCTTTAGATGCCAAAAATACAGCAGCTCCTGCCATGTCATCAGGAGTACCCCAGCGACCTGCTGGAATTCTATCTATTATTTCTTGGCTTCTTTTTTCGTCATTTCTAAGAGCAAAAGTATTATCTGTTGCCATATAACCTGGAGCAATAGCATTTACATTTATATTATATTTTGCAAGTTCATTAGCAAGTGCTTTAGTCAAGCCCATAACAGCACTTTTACTTGCTGTATATGCAGGAACTCTTATACCACCTTGGAAAGAAAGCATAGAAGCAATATTAATAATTTTACCACCTGTTTTTTGTTTAATAAATTCCTTTGCTACTGTTTGAGATAAGAAAAATAATGTCCTTAAGTTTAAATTAATTGTATCATCCCAATCCTTTTGACTGTAATTTATTGCATCTTCTCGTCTTATCATTCCAGCATTATTAACTAAAATATCAACATGTCCAAAATTATCTATGCAAGTTTTAACTATTTCTTCAATTTTTTCTGTAGATGTTAAATCAGCCCTTACTTCTATAAATTTTCTGCCACAAGCTTCAACAAAAGATTGTGCCTTTTCCATAGAACTTTGGCTAACACCAACAATATCAGCTCCAGCTTCAGCTAGGGCCTTACACATACCACATCCAAGACCACGACTACTTCCTGTAACAATTGCAACTTTTCCATCTAAATTAAATAAATCTAACATAAATTTCAACCCTTTCAAAAATATATTAATTTATCAAATTTTATTATTAAATAAGGTAAAAGTCAAGAAATAAAGTTTGACTTTTTTTTACATATTTGTTAAACTAATAAACATAGATGTAAATATGAGGTGAATACATTGGAAGATAGATATAGTATGACAATTGAGCAAAATATTTTTTTAGCAAAAAGAAATTTAGTAGATAATATATATGCAAATGCAAAAATGGAAGGATTAAACATAACTTTTCCAGAAACAAAAACCATATTAGAAGGAGTTAATGTTCCAAATTTAAAAATTGATGAAATACAATGTATATTAAATTTAAGGGACGCATGGGAATTTGTAATATCTAACATAGATGACGAATTTAATTTAGATTTTATTTGCAAAGTAAATGAATATGTATCTAGAAATGAAAGTCTGGAATGGGGAAAATTAAGAACTCGGAAAAGTAGAAATATCTGGAACAGAATATATTCCACAAATACCAAACGAAGAAACTATAAAAAAAGAAATAGAGGATATATTAAAAATAGAAAATATAACCAATAGAGCAATTACATATATGTTATATGGAATGAGAAAGCAGCTATTTTGGGATGGGAATAAAAGAACAAGTACAATTTCTGCAAACAAAATAATGATACAAAATGGAAAAGGCATTATCAAAATACCAGATAATAAGTTAAAAGAATTTAATATATTGCTATCGGAATTTTATACAACAAATAATATGGAGAAAATAAAACAATTTATATATAAAAATTGTATTGATGGAATAGTAATGTAAAATATTAAAAAATGTAAAAAAAAGAAAAAAATTGCCATCTAATCTTGAATAGTACAAAGAAAGTGTGATATACTATTTGCATATTGAATAAAAAAGAAAGAGGGAGTTAAATTGAAAAAAAATTTAAGAAAAACAAATATTGTAGGAACAATAGGACCTGCTAGTGAATCAGAAGAAATGCTTACAAAACTTATGAAAACAGGATTAAATGTTACAAGAATAAACTTTTCTCATGGAGGATATGAAGAAAACGCAGAAAAAATTGAAACAATTAAAAAAGTAAGAGAAGCATTAGATCTTCCAATTGCATTAATGCTAGATACAAAAGGTCCAGAAATTAGAACAGGAAAACAAGAATCAGGTGACCAAAAAGTTGAAATAAAAGAAGGAACAATATTCACATTTGTAAATGAAGATATTATAGGAGATGCTACTAAAACATCAATTGGTTATAAAAATTTATATCAAGATGTAATGCCAGGAGCTAAAATTTTAGTAGATGATGGTGCAATTGAATTTGAAGTAGTAGAAATAAAAGGAAAAGATGTTGTATGTAAAGCATTAAATACAGGAATGTTAGGAAGCAGAAAAACAGTTAATGTACCAGGACTTGCATTAAACCTACCAGCACTTTCTGAAAAAGATATTAATGATATTACAAATGGAGTAAAAGCAGGATTTGACTGTATTGCAGCATCATTTGTAAGAAGATTATCAGATGTACAAGAAATACGTAAATTATTAGACGAAAATGGTGGAAAACATGTAAAAATAATTTCAAAAATAGAGAGCCAAGAAGGAATTGATAACTTTGAAGAAATATTAGAAGCATCTGATGGAATAATGGTAGCAAGAGGAGATATGGGAGTAGAAATACCATTTTATAAAGTTCCAGTTGTACAAAAACATTTTATAAAAAGATGTAATGAAGTTGGAAAGCCAGTTATAACAGCAACACAAATGTTAGAAACAATGATATCTAATCCAAGACCAACAAGAGCAGAAGTAAGTGACGTTGCAAATGCAACATATGATAGAACAAGTTGTATTATGCTTTCAGGAGAATGTGCACTTGGAAAATATCCAGTAGAATGCGTAGATGCAATGGTAAAAATTTCTACACAAATAGAATCTTCAATTAACTATTGGAAAAGATTTGATGAAAAAGGATTTACAGCAGACGAAAATGATGTAAAAGCAAATATTGCATATACAGCATGTGTAACAGCAAAAAATTTAAAAGCAGATGCAATTGTTATATATACAAATACAGGAGATTCAGCAAGAAGAATAGCAGGATTTGGACCAGCTTGTCCAATTATAGCTATAACAGATAACAGAGTAACATACAATCAATTAGCACTTACATGGAACGTTGTACCAATTTATGTAGAAACATTAGATACGCAAGAAGCAATGATAAATGCTGGATTAGAAAAAGCAAAAGCAAAACAAATTGTAGATATAGGAGATAAACTTGCAACATTTGGAATAAAAAATATAATAGAAGTAAAATAAAAATACAATTGTAGGGGCACGGAGCACCGTGCCCAAATGCAAAGGTACACTCTAATACTCATAACAAAAAATAATGTAAGTTAAATAAATAAAAATGCACGAGGTTTTAAACCTTGTGCATTTTTATTTATTTTTCTTCATTATTTACAGCAACTGCTTCTTTTCCATTATAATATCCGCAATTAGAGCAAGCTCTATGTGGTAATATTGGTTCATGACAGTGTGGGCAAGTTGCTATTGTTTTTTGTTCTAATTTCCATGTTGATCTTTTTGAATGTGTTCTTGCTTTTGACCATCTTCTTTTTGGTTGTGCCATTTTTAATTCCCCCCTTGTATTATGAAAAGATATATATATATCTGTTTAAATTTTTTACATTATTCACATTACAAAATTATACTAGGAATTTTCATATTTGTCAATAATAAGGGTTGTAAAATTGTAAAAAATATTATACAATAATGCAAAAGTGAAAATTGAGAGGATAAGAATATGAACAAAAAATGGGAAATATATACACAAGAAAAAGAAATAGTAGAAAAAATATCAAAAAGGTTTAATATTAGCCCACTTATAGCAAGTATTATTGTAAATAGAGGAATTACAAATGAAAATGATATACGTGTTTTTTTATATCCAAATCGCTCTGATTTTTATGATCCTTTTTTATTACCAGACATGCAAACAGCAGTAGAAAGAGTAATAAATGCCATAAAAAATAAAGAAAAAATGGTTATTTATGGAGATTATGATGTAGATGGAATAACAAGTATAGCAGTACTTAAACAATTTTTAGAAGAAAGAGGAATTGAAGTTGGATATTATATTCCAAACCGTTTAGATGAAGGTTATGGATTAAATAAACAAGCAATTGAAAAAATAAAAGAGCAAGGGTATACTCTAATGATTACAGTAGACTGTGGAATATCTGGAATAGAAGAAATAGACTATGCAAACTCTATACGGAATAGAAACAATTGTAACAGATCATCATGAACCTTTAGATGAGTTACCAAATGCAATTGCTGTAATAGATCCCAAAATAAGTGGATGTAAATATCCGTTTTGCCAACTTGCAGGGGTAGGAGTAGTATTTAAATTAATTCAAGCAATCAGTATTACTTTAAATTTAGAAGAAAAAGAATATTTAAAATATTTAGATTTAGTATGTGTAGGTACTATTTCAGATATTGTACCATTAATAGATGAAAATAGAGTAATTGCAAAATTAGGACTAAAATTAGTACAAGTAACAAAAAATATAGGACTAAAAAAATTAATAGAAACAATAGGATATGAAAAAATAGATTCTAATACTATATCTTTTGGAATTGCACCAAGAGTTAATGCATGTGGAAGAATGGGACAAGAAGAAGAGGCTTTAAAGCTATTCTTAAGTAAAGATATAAAAGAAGTAAATGTGTTGACTCAAAAATTAAATGCCTACAATAAACAAAGGCAAGAAACAGAAAAAGCAATTGTAAAAGAAGCACTAGAGACAATAGAAAAAAAACAAGAAGCAAATTTCCCAATAATTATACTTGCTGGAGAAAACTGGCACCATGGTGTAATTGGAATAGTATCATCTAAAATAACTGAAAACTATTTTAAACCAAGTATTTTATTGTCATTAGAAGAAAATATAGCAAAAGGTTCTGGAAGAAGTATACCAGGATTCGACTTACATGGAGCACTTTGCAAATGCAGTGGCTATTTAGAAAAATATGGTGGACATGAAATGGCAGTAGGACTAAGTTTAAAAAAAGAAAAATTAGATGAATTTAAACAAGCAATGATAGATTATGCCAAAAAAATGAATATTGATGAAATTGTTCCTGTAATATATATTGATAAGCAAATTGATGCAAAAGAGTTAGCAATATCAACAATAAAAGAATTAGAATTATTAGAACCATTTGGTGAAGCAAATAAAAAACCTTTATTTATTTGTAGAAATTTAAGAATTGATTCTATTCGTTCCTTAACAGAAGGTAAACATTTAAAACTAAGCTTAAAAGATGAAAATCAAAGAATTGATGCAATTGGATTTAATATGGGAAATTTAGCAGATGAATACCTTATTGGAGATAAAATTGATGTTGTAGGAACATTAGAAATAAATAGTTTTAACGGAAAAGAACAAATACAAATTAATCTAAAAGATATTATGAAATCTATATAAAAAGGAGTTAAAATATGTCAGATACTCAAAATAATACAATTGAAGATATTATTGAAACTTTAAAACAAAACAAGAAAAAAATAAATGATAAATTAATATTAAAAGCATATCAATTTGCAAAGGAACATCATGGGGATCAAAAAAGAAAATCAGGGGAAGATTATATTATCCATCCATTAAATGTAGCATATATTTTGGCAACACTAGGTATGGATGAAGAAACCATTTGTGCAGCTTTACTTCATGATGTTGTAGAAGACACAGATGTAACAGAAGAGGACTTAGCAAAAGAGTTTGGTCAGCAAATATTAGATATGGTAGATGGTGTAACAAAATTAAGAAGAATAAAATATGAAAGCATACAAGAAGAGCAGGCAGAAAACTATAGAAAAATGTTTTTAGCAATGGGAAAAGATATACGTGTTATATTAATTAAACTTGCAGATAGGCTTCATAATATGAGAACACTAAAATATCTAAGTAGAGATAGGCAATTAGCAATATCAAGAGAAACCATGGATTTATATTCACCACTTGCAAATCGTTTAGGTATGTACTCATTAAAATGGGAATTAGAGGATTTAAGTTTCAAATACTTGTATCCTGAAGAATATAGAGAAATAGTAGAAGGATTAAATAAAAAAAGAGAAGAACGATTAGCTTTTCTTGATAAAATTTTAGAACAAATAAAAGTAGTTCTAAAAAAACAAAGGATTGATGCAGAAATTACAGGACGTGCAAAGCATTTATATAGTATTTATCGTAAAATGAAAAGGGATAATAAAACATTAGATCAAATTTATGATTTATTTGCACTTCGTATTATTGTCAATTCAGTAAAAGACTGTTACTCAGCTTTAGGAGTTGTTCATGAATTATATACTCCAATGCCAGGAAGATTTAAAGACTATATTGCCGTACCAAAAGCAAATATGTATCAATCATTACATACAACTTTAATTGGAGATAAGGGAACTCCATTTGAAGTGCAAATTCGTACTTGGGATATGCATAGAATTGCAGAATTTGGTATTGCTGCACATTGGGCGTATAAAGAAGCTGGAAAAGATAAAAAAGTAACAGTTAGTGTAAAAGCAGACGAAGATAAATTATCTTGGCTTCGCGAAACTTTAGAGTGGCAAAAAGAAATGCAAGATCCAGAGGAATTTTTAAATACACTAAGAACTGAACTATTTGAAGATGAAGTATATGTATTTACTCCAAAAGGAGACATTAAAGTATTACCTAAAGGAGCAACACCAATAGATTTTGCATACAGCATACATGCAGAAGTAGGTCATAGAATGACAGGTTGCAAAATAAACAGTAAAATGATGCCAATCATTACAAAATTAGAAAATGGTGATATAGTAGATATTATAACTTCAGACACTCCAAAAGGACCAAGCAGAGACTGGCTTAAATTTATTAAAAGTTCTACAGCAAAAAATAGAATTCAACAGTGGTTTAAAAAAGAACAAAGAGAAGAAAATATTATTAAAGGAAAAGAAGCAATTGAAAGAGAAATAAAAAGAATAGGAATAAACTATAATGATTTATTTAAACAAGAATATTTAACAGTAGCATTAAATAGATATAAATACAATAGCGTTGATGATATGTATGCAGCAGTTGGTTTTGGTGCAATATCTGCAACAAAAATAATAGCAAGAATGCTTGAAGAATATAGAAAAGAACACAAAGAAGAAGACTTAGAAGAAAAATTAGAAGAATTAGAAAATACCAAAAAACAGCATAATTATAAATCATCTAAAACAGGTATTATTGTAAAAGGAATAGATAATTGTTTAGTTAAAATTTCAAAATGCTGTAATCCTGTTCCAGGAGACAATATAATAGGTTATATTACAAAAGGAAGAGGAGTATCTGTACATAGAACAGACTGCGTAAATGTAAAGGAACTACTTACCGAAGAAGAAAGAATAGTAGATGTAGAATGGGCTAAAGAAGATAAAGCTACATACACAGTTGATATTGAAATATATGCAAATGATAGAGCAGGACTATTAGCAGATATCATAAGTCAAATTTCAATGACTAAAACAAAACTAATTGCTGTTAATGCAAAGGCAAATAAGGACAAGATTGCAATAACAGAAATAACAATCGAGGTAGAAAATTTAGATACATTAAATAAAACCTTAAAAGCATTAAGAAAAGTAGATAGTGTGTATGAAGTAAAACGAAAAAAATAGTACTTTTTTTAAGGAGGAATATACAAATGATTTTGAAGAGGTTAAAAGTAAAAACACCTTTAATAGATCCAACAAATTGTTATATTATAGCAGATGAAGAAAAAAAAGAAGCAATGGTAATAGATCCAGGTGGAGAAGCAGACAAAATAATAGAAATGTTAAATGTACTAGATGTAAAATTGAAATATATATATTTAACCCATTGTCACGGAGATCATATTGGTGCATTAAAAGAATTAAAAGAAAAAATGGGAGGAAAAATATTAATTCATAGAATAGAAAGTGAAAATATATTAAAACCAGAAGTTACTTTATCTTATTTTATTGGAAAAGAAGGTGTTGAATTAGAAGCAGATTCTAGAGTAAATGAAGAAGATAAAATACATGTAGGAAATATAGAATTTGAAGTAATACATACACCAGGGCATACAAGTGGAAGCACATCACTATATTGTGCTAAAGAAAAAATGTTGTTTACAGGAGATACTATGTTTCATGGAACATGGGGAAGATGCGATTTGCCAACGGGAAGTTTTGTAGATATTATTAATTCAATAACAGAAAAAATACTAAAATTGCCAGATGACACAATAATATATCCAGGACATGGAAAAAGTACGATGATAAAAGAAGAAAAACCAATTTACATAGATTTAAAACCAAGAGATTAAAATAAAAATTAATCAAAAAAGGCATCGTTAGATGCCTTTTTTAACAAAAAATATAGATTTTTTAGCAAAATTCATATATAATAGAAAAAAACAAAAAAGGGGCGTAAATATTTGGATAAATTTGGTTTAAAAGAAGGAATTGTAGAATCGATTGTCAATATTATAAAACAATATAAAGAAATAGATAGGGCAAGCATTTTTGGGTCTAGAGCACGAGGTGATTTTAAACATGGTTCTGATATAGATTTAGTTTTATATGGAGATTTAGTTACAAATACAATAAACACAAAAATATTTTATGAAATAGAAAAATTATACATACCATTTAAAATTGATTTAATTAATTTTAATACATTAAAAGATAATAATAAATTAAAAAATAATATAAAAAAAGAAGGAGTTGATATATATGTCAAATAATTTATCAGAAAGTTATAATGCATTTAAAAATGCATTTATAAAATTAGAACAATTTATAGAAACAGACAACAATTCAGAAAAAGACAGAGCTGCAATTATTCATGCATTTGAATACACATTTGAACTATGGTGGAAAAGCTTGCAAAAATATATAGAAACAATTGGTACAATGGAACAATACGGACCAAGTTCATCAATAAAAACAGCCGTACAATATAAAGTTTTAGAAGATGAATATGAATGGATGGATATGCTAAGAGATAGAAACCTAACATCACATACATATAAAGAAGATATTGCAAAAGATATTTATGAAAGAATAAAAACAAAGCATATTATTTTATTTAAAAAATTTATAAAAAAATTTGATAAAAAAATATCATAAAAAAGGGAGAAAAAAATTGGAAAATTACGAAATAGAAAAGCAAAAAGAATATATAAAAAAAATTAAAAAAATAAATGAAGGTAAAACGCTATTTTACTATATTTTAACTATGGGATGCCAGTTAAATGAAAACGACTCTGAAAAGCTCTGCGGAATGTTAGAAGAAATGGGATACAAAAAATGTGAAAATATGCAAAACGCTGACTTAATATTATTTAATACATGTTGTATAAGAGAAAATGCAGAAGATAAATTGTTTGGAAAAGTAGGAGAAGCAAAAAAAGTAAAAGAAGAAAATGGTGCAATTATTGCAATAGGTGGATGCATGATGCAAGAAAAACACATATTAGAAAAGCTAAATAAAAGCTATTCATTTTATGATGTGATTTTTGGAACACATACTTTGCACAAATTTCCAGAAGATTTATACAAAGTATTAGAGAAGAAAAATAAAATACAAGACATTATAGATATTGATGGAGAAATATATGAAGGTTTGCCAATTAAAAGAAATGATAAAACAAAAGCATCTGTTACAATTATGTATGGATGTAATAACTACTGTTCTTATTGTATAGTACCATATGTAAGAGGAAGAGAAAGAAGCAGAAAAAAAGAAGATATTCTAAACGAAATAAAAACACTAGCAGAAGAAGGATATAAAGAAATTACACTTCTTGGGCAAAACGTAAACTCATATGATGGAGGAGAAAACTATAAATTTGCAAATTTATTAGAAGATGTATGTAAAATAAAAAAAATTGAAATTGTAAAATTTTTATCACCTCATCCAAAAGACTTTACAGATGATGTAATAGAAGCAATAAAAAACAATAAAAAAATAAGTAGAATAATACATTTACCACTTCAATCTGGAAGCACAAATGTACTTAAAAAAATGAATAGAAAATATACAAAAGAACAATATTTAGAATTAGCAAAAAAAATAAAAGAAAAAATACCAGAGGTCGTATTTTCTACAGACATAATAGTAGGCTTTCCAGAAGAAGAAGAAAAAGACTTTGAAGATACATTAGATGTAGTAAAAAAAGTAAATTTTGAACAAGTATATATGTTTATATATTCTAGAAGAGTAGGAACCTTGGCAGATAAAATGGAAAAACAAATTCCAGAAGAAATAAAGCATGAGAGATTTAACAGACTAAAAGAGCTTGTTGAAAAGCAAATAGAACAAAATAATCAAAAATACATTGGAACAATTCAAGAAGTTTTAGTAGAGGGAAAAAGTAAAAATAATGACCAAATGCTAACTGCTAGAACAAATACAAACAAAGTAGTAATATTCGAAGGAAAAGAAGAATTAATAAACAAAATGATAAAAGTAAAAATTATAGAAGATGGACTATGGTATTTAAAAGGAGAAGTATCTTAAAATTTATTTGCGAAAGGAAGTAAAAAAATGGCAGAGTTTTCACCTATGATGACACATTATCTTAAAACAAAGGAAGAATATAAAGACTGTATATTATTTTATAGATTAGGCGACTTTTATGAAATGTTTTTTGATGATGCACTTACAGCTTCAAGAGAACTAGAAATTACATTAACAGGAAAAGATTGTGGACAAGAAGAGCGTGCACCAATGTGTGGAGTGCCTTATCATGCAGCAGAAATATATATTGCAAAACTAATTGAAAAGGGTTATAAAGTTGCAATATGTGAACAACTAGAAGATCCAAAACAAGCAAAAGGAATTGTAAAAAGAGATGTTATACGTGTGGTAACACCAGGAACAGTAATCGAAACAAATTTATTAGAAGAAAAAAAGAATAATTACATTATGTCTATTTATAAAAAAGGAATTTTCTTTGGAATTGCAATTTGTGATGTATCAACAGGGGATTTTTATGCATCGCAAATTGATGAAACAAACAATTTCGAAAAATTATTAGACGAAATTTCAAGATATAACCCAGCAGAAATTATTGCAAATGATTTACTATTTAATACAAAGCAAGAAATAAGTAAGATAAAAGAAAGATTTCAAAGTTATATTTCATTTTTATCAGATGAAAAGTTTGAAAAAGATATAGAAAAATTAAACGAATATCGTATAGTAAATGATAAAAAAGAAGAAATAACAAATGATATATTTGAAAATAAAGTATTTTTAAAAGTAGCAGTAAATGGTTTGCTAGAATACTTAGTTCAAACCCAAAAAACAAAACTAAACCATATAAACACTATACAAATATATAATTTAACTAGGTATATGGCATTAGATATTAGTGCAAGAAGAAACCTAGAAATTACAGAAAAAATGAGAGATAAAACAAAAAAAGGAACACTTTTATGGGTATTAGATAAAACTGCAACTTCTATGGGAGGAAGAAATTTAAGAAGATGGCTAAATGATCCATTAATTGATGTTAGCGAAATAAATAGGCGTTTAGAAGCGGTAGAAGAATTAAAAAATGAAATTATGCTAAGAGGAGAAATTATAGAAAATTTAAAAAAAGTATACGATATTGAAAGATTAATTGGAAAAATATCATATGGTAATGCAAATGCAAGAGACATGATTTCATTAAAAAATTCTGTAGGGAAATTGCCACAAATAAAGCAAAATTTATCTACTTGTAAAAGTAAGTTACTTCAAGATTATTATCATAACTTAGATGAATTAAAAGATGTATATACATTAATTGATAATGCAATAGTAGAAGAACCACCAATTACAATTAAAGAGGGCGGAATTATCAAAAAAGGTTATGACGAAACCATAGATAAATTAAAAACTGCAACAACAGATGGAAAGAAGTGGCTTATAGAATTAGAAGCAAAAGAAAAAGAAACAACAGGTATTAAAAATTTAAAAATAGGTTTTAATAAGGTATTTGGTTATTTTATAGAAGTTACAAAATCATATTTAAAACAAGTACCAGATAGATTTATTAGAAAACAAACACTTACAAATTGTGAAAGATTTATTACAGAAGAATTAAAAACACTAGAAGAAGAAATTTTAGGCTCTCAAGATAAACTAATAGATTTAGAATATAACATATTTTTAGAAATAAGAAAAAAACTTGCATCAAATATACAAAGAATACAAAAATCAGCTACAGTAATTGCAAATTTAGATGTAATTACATCATTTGCAACAGTTGCAGAAGATTTAGGATATGTAAAGCCAATAGTAGATGAAGAAGGAATAATAGATATTAAAGAAGGAAGGCATCCTGTTATAGAAAAAATGTTACCATCTGGAAGTTTTGTTCCAAACGATACATATTTAAATAAAGAAGAAAGTAGATTATCCATTATAACAGGACCTAACATGGCAGGAAAATCTACATATATGAGACAAGTAGCATTAATAACCCTAATGGCACAAGTAGGAAGTTTTGTACCAGCTAGTTATGCAAAAATTGGTGTAGTAGATAAAATATTTACAAGAGTTGGAGCATCTGATGACTTAAGCATGGGGCAAAGTACATTTATGGTAGAAATGATGGAAGTTGCAAATATATTAAAAGAAGCAACAAACAATAGCCTAGTAATTTTAGATGAAATAGGAAGAGGAACATCTACATATGATGGATTATCTATTGCTTGGGCAGTAGCAGGATTTATTGCAGACAAAGAAAAATGTGGTGCAAAAACATTATTTGCAACACATTATCATGAACTAACAGCTTTAGAAGAAAAAGTAGAAGGAGTTAAAAATTACTCAGTTGCCGTAAAAGAAAAAGGAGAAGACATTATTTTTCTTAGAAAAATTGTAGAAGGCGGAACAGACGAAAGCTATGGAATACATGTTGCAAAACTTGCAGGTGTACCAAAAGAAGTAGTAAAAAATGCAAATAACATTTTAAAGTCCTTAGAAAGAAAAAGTATAATGTCAAATAAAAAAGAAAATAAAAAACAAACAGAAGGACAACTTGATATGTATAATTATAAAATTGCTGAAATTGCACATCAAATAGATAAAATAAATATTAATGAACTAACACCAATAGATGCATTAAATATATTGGTAAAACTAAAAGAAAGTGCATCATAAATTATGTTATTGTGGAGGATATCTAATGAAAAAGAAAATAAAAATATTTATAACCTTAATTTTTGCTATTATTTTACTTGTTATTTTTCAAAACAAAGTAGATGCTAGAAGTTATTCAGTAGATAATATGGATATACAAGCAACAGTTCAAGAAAATGGGTCTGTTAAAATTGTGCAAAAAATAACATATAAATTTAATGGAGAATATAATGGAATTTACATTAATGTGCCGTATAATTTAGAAGATATAGAATACGATGAAATAGTAAAATCAAATAAAATAAATGATAATTTATATAATGGTGTGGGTGTTACTTTAAATAATGTTTCTGTCATTAAAAATGGAAGTGAAATAAATTACCAAAAATCATACTATGGAACAAATGGTAAAGACGGAATTTATACAGAAGAAAGAGATAATGGAATGTATAAATTAAAGGTATATTCACCATCTGTAAATACAACCAAAACTTTTAAATTAGACTATACAATAGATAATTTGTGTGTAAAACACAATGATATAGGTGAGTTATATTATAACTTTATTGGTGGAGCATGGGATGTTACAATAAAAAAATTAAATATAGATATTTTTATTCCAAATAATAAAACTCAGTTAAACATATGGGGACACGGACCATATGAAGGAGAATCAAAAATAATAAATAATACACATGCAAATTTTGCAGTAAACAACGTAAAACCAGGTCAATATGTAGCAGCAAGAGTTTTATTTGATAATTCTAATATTGCTTTATCTAATAAACTTTCAAAAATAGATGCAAAAGATATTATATTTGCAGACGAAAATTCAATTATAGAAAATAAAGAAGAAAAAAATGAATTTACAAAAAAAGTATTCATTTTTGCAATGTGTTTACTTATTTATTGGATTATATTAATTGTTGTTTTTGAAAAAGATAAAAAGTATAAACTTGTAAATATAGAAGATGATAAGCTATTTGAAAAATATAATCCTATGATAGCAGGATGTATACAAGGAAGTAGAACTATACTTGCAAGGGATATTATAGCAGTTATTCTAAATTTAATTAACAAAAAGAATATTAAATTTGATTTTCAAAATCAAATAAAAGGACGAGATAATTATAATTATATTGTAACTAAAAATCCA
Source organism: uncultured Clostridia bacterium (assembly GCA_947631785.1). Lineage (GTDB taxonomy): Bacteria > Bacillota > Clostridia > TANB77 > CAG-508 > CANRMR01. Next base: position 40,745 of record CANRMR010000006.1, read on the forward strand.
GAACTAGAAGATAAAATGGATGAAGTAGAACAATATGTATATAATTGGTTATTTGATGGAAGGGAAAAACAAAATTTGCAAGATAGGCTAAAACAAATGCCTAAAGAACCAATTGCAAATAAAAAATTTAAAGATTTAAATAAAATTGTAGAAAAAAATCTAACTCAAATAGGAGCAAACGAAGCAAAAGTACCAATGTGGGTAAGGGTATTTAATGTATTTTTATTTATAATTGCTTTACTAGTAGTTATAAAACATATACTATTTAACGGATTTAGTGTATATAGTTCAAGTGCATTTGGGTTAGTAGTATATAGGTTAATAATTATAATAATTCCTCTTTTTCCTTTAGCTATGGCACTATTATATATACCAATTAATCTAATTATAGTTGTAAGGCATAAAATAAACAAATGCATACAAAAAATAACAGGACAAAGAGTTGTAACCACTACAGTTAGTTTAGTAATATTATTTGGAATTATAATAGCTTTAACTTATGTATTTTCACCAGTAAAATACTTAGTTGTAGATGAAATATTAATATGTATTGGTGCAATAATAGTATTAACTGACAATCTAATGCTAAAAAATAATCCAACTATGATAGAAGATTATAGTAAATTAAACATGTTAAAAGATAAAATTGAAAATTATTCTATGATGGAAGACAAAGATGTTGAACATGTAGTACTATGGGAAAAATATTTAAGTTATGCAGTAAGTTTTGGTTTAGCTAGTAAAATTGTTAAAAGAATAAAGGGATTAAATTTAGATGATGATTTATTAAATGTGATATATAATGAAAGTTTTGTAGACTTTATTACATCTGATTATTATTTATTCTATAACTATGCAAGCCTAGATAGGAGATTTTTAAGAGCATACAGCCATGCTACAGGAACAATGATGAAAGCTATAGGAAGTGCTAGTAGCAGTGGTAGTGGAGGCCGGAGGAGGCTTTTCTGGTGGAGGAGGTTTCTCTGGCGGCGGCGGAAGCCGGAGGAGGCGGTGGAGCCTTTTAGAACATAAGAAAAATATATAATAACAAACAAGTTGAAGATATTAGAAAAATATGATAGAATTAGCAAAAATAAAAAAGGAGTGTAAAATGGATAATACTAACGATTTTGTAAAAGATATTACAAACATAGAAGAAGACTTTGCTAAATGGTATACAGATATTGTTTTAAAAGCAGAACTTGCAGATTATACAGATACAAAAGGTTGTATTTCAATTAGACCATATGGTTATGCAATTTGGGAAAATATACAAAAATATGCAGACAATAAATTTAAAGAGACAGGTATAGAAAATATATACTTTCCTGTATTAATACCAGAAAGTTTATTACAAAAAGAAAAAGACCATGTAGAAGGATTTGCTCCTGAAGTAGCTTGGGTTACAGAGGCAGGTGAAGAAAAATTAGATGAAAGGCTATGCATTAGACCAACATCAGAAACAATTATATCTACAATGTATTCTAAATGGCTAAGTTCATGGAGAGATTTGCCTTTTTTGTACAATCAATGGTGCAATGTTTTAAGATGGGAAAAAGAAACAAGACCATTTTTAAGGTCAAGAGAATTTTTATGGCAAGAAGGACATACAATTCACGAAACAGAAGAAGAAGCAATTGATAGAACATTAAAAATGTTAGATATTTATGCAGGCATAGCAGAAAATTTACTTGCAATTCCAGTTATTAAAGGTATTAAAACAGAAAGCGAAAAATTTGCAGGAGCTGTATCTACTTATACAATAGAAAGTATGATGCATGATGGAAGAGCACTTCAATCTGCTACATCTCACTATTTTGGTCAAAATTTCTCTAAACCATTTGATATTAAGTTTCAAGATAGAGAAGGAAATCAGCAATATGCATATCAAACATCTTGGGGATTAAGTACAAGATTAATAGGTGGTTTAATTATGGCACATGGAGATAATAGAGGACTAAAATTGCCACCAAAAGTAGCACCTATACAAGTAATTATAGTACCAATTGCACAACATAAAGAAGGAGTATTAGAAAAAGTATATAATTTAAACGAAAAATTATCATCGAAATATAGAGTAAAAGTAGATGATAGAGACAAATATTCACCAGGATATAAATTTAATTACTGGGAAATGAAAGGTGTTCCAATTAGAATTGAAATAGGACCAAGAGATATAGAAAACAATGAATGTATATTAGTAAGAAGAGACAATGCAGAAAAAATAACAGTTAAATTAGAGAAGATAGATAAAATAATAGGTGAAACATTAGAAGATATACACAATAGCATGTTTAATGATTGTAAAAAAAGAATGGAAGAAAAAACAACAATAGCATACAACATAGATGAATTTAAAGAAAATATGGATACAAATCAAGGTTTCATAAAAGCAATGTGGTGTGGAAAGGAAGAATGTGAAAATAAAATAAGAGAATTAACAGGTGCTAAATCTAGGTGCATGCCATTTAATCAAGAAAAAATATCTAATAAATGTGTATGCTGTGGAGAACCCGCAGAAAAAATGGTAATTTGGGCAAGGCAGTACTAATTATAAAAGCAGATAATTAATTTAAAGTTAATTATCTGCTTTTTACTTACAAGTAATACTAAAATTTTGTACTTATAATATAATTTCAGGTTTATACTTTTCAAGCCACATATTTACTTGGCAAAGGTATGCCATTAGCTGTGGTCCTGTCATAAGCTGACCAAACCAAGGTCTTGAAAACGCAGAACCATTTGTATCTAATATTTCTAAAATATAATTTCTATTTAATAATAAATTAATAGGAGCATTCGGATTTTGCATTATTTTTGTAAGCATATTTTTTACAGCTTTTAAATAAGTTGGATTATGAGTTTTAGGATAAGGACTTTTCTTTCTATCTACAATTTCAGATGGAAGTAAATTTCTTGTAACATAACGAAGTAATCCCTTTTCACGTCCATTTAAAGCCTTAATTTCCCATGGAATATTCCATAAATATTCAACTAACCTATAATCACAAAAAGGAACTCTTAGTTCTAATCCATTATACATGCTCATTCTATCAGAACGATCTAATAATGTTTGCATAAACCATCTTGTAGTTAAATAAGAAATTTTTCTTTTTTCAGCAGTATCTTTTGAATCACAATCTAAAATTTCCACATTACTTAAGCTTTCGTTATAACGAAAATCTATATATTCTTTTAAATCAATTTTTTTAGCAATTTCAGCATTTAATAAATTTTGCCTTTCATTTATTGCAATTGACCATGGAAAAGTACCACTGTTTAAAGCATCTTCTCTAAAAAACCAAGGATATCCTGCAAAAATTTCATCAGAACATTCACCAGATAAAGCAACTGTTGCCCCTTCTTTTATGTGTTTGCAAAACAATAACATAGAAGAATCTACATCTGCCATACCAGGATAATCACGAGCAATCATTGCATCTTCTAGGTAAGAAGCAAGCTCAGGAGTATCAATTACAACATTATGATGATTAGTATCAAAACATTTTCTCATAATATCAATATAGTAATTATCAGAATTTGGTTGAAAATCACTTTTAACAAAATTTTTATCATTATCAACATAATCAACAGAATAAGTATCTAATTTACCAAGTCCATTTTTTTGGTAAAAATTACTTGCATAAGCAACAATAATACTAGAATCAAGACCACCAGATAACATACAACATAAAGGAACATCAGAAACTAACTGCCTTCCAATTGCATCATCTAATAAAGTTTGAACCTTTTCGCAAGTAGTACCAAAACTATCTGTATGAGGTATGCTTTTTAGCTTCCAATACTCATAGGTATGTACCCCCGAAGAATTAAACAAAAGAAAGCTAGCAGGCTTTAGTTCTTCTATATTTTTAAATGGAGTAATTCCAGGAGTATGACATGGACCCAAACCAAAAAGTTCCAAAATACCTTGTCTATCTATTTTAGGAGTAATTCCAGGATACTCAAATAATGCTTTAATTTCAGAAGAAAAAACAATAGTATTATCAAAAACTGTATAATACAAAGGTTTAATACCAAAATGGTCACGAACTAAAAACAATTCGTGTGTTTTATCATTCCAAATAGCAAAACTAAAAATACCATTTAGTTTTGGGAAAATAGATGTGCCATAACAAATAAATGCTTTAAGCAAAACCTCAGTATCACAATAACCATTAAATTCATATCCGCAAAGATATAAGTTCTTTTCTTAAATCTGCAGCATTATATAATTGACCATTATAAACAATAGTATAAGTTGTATCACCATATTTTGCACTCATAGGTTGTTTTCCATTTTCAGCATCAATAATAATTAAACGACGATGACCTAAAGCAATATGGCAAGAAGTATAAAAACCTTCTTCATCAGGTCCACGTTTTTGCAAAATGCGAGTCATTTTAGTTAAAGTATCAGTATCATCAGATACTTTTTTCTTTAAATTACAAAAACCAACAAAACCACACATAAAAACCTTCCTTTCAAATAAACACTTTCCATTTAGTATATGCAAAAAATAAAAAAATGGTATAAAAAAATCAATATAATTCTAATATGTAACATTAGTTTATATTGATTTTTTTATTAAAAATAATATTAAAAATAAAAATTTAGCAAATATCTTCAAAAAATTTTTCAATAGGAGTTTCTAAAGCTAAACTAATTTTCCATAAAGTATAAACACTAATACCTTGAGAAATTTTATTACTTTCCAAATTACCAATCAAAGCAGTAGAAACATTAATTTTTTCTGCCAAATTTTCTTGTGTCATCTTATGTTTATTCAAACTATACATTGTTCTGTAATATTTAGTGTTTTTGCCAATAATCTTAAACAATTTAGTTTGTTCATTTACTATATCATCATTCATAAAACCACTCCAAATGCTTAAATATTAATAATATTTTCTCACAGCAAACAAAAAAAACAATACATCAAAAATGATAAAATATCATTGACAATAACAAAATGTAAATGCTATAATAAAATCGAAAATAAAAAAAGAAAAAATTGAATAAACAACAGTAAAATGAGAAAAATTAAAAAAAGAAATAAAAATAGGAGGAACAAAAGAAAATGAACAAACCAAACAAAATAAAAGAAGAAAAAAACATAAACAATGTAGGGGCAAACGCCTCTGTCCGCTCAAATAATACAAACGAATACAAAACACGTGTAGGGGCAAACGCCTCTGTCTGCCCAAATCCCACAAAGAAATGCCCTAATAACGTAGGGAAATTGGCCAAAGACCAACCCGGGTCAGTCAAGACTGACCCCTACAAAATACATGCAATAACCCTTGTTGCCCTTGTAATCACCGTTATCATTCTAATCATCCTAGCAGGCGTATCCTTAAACCTAGCCCTAGGAGAAAATGGAATATTTCAAAAAAGCAAAGAAGCAGTAGACAAATACCAAAATGCAGCAAAAGAAGAAAAAGAACAACTAGACCTAGCAGCAAGAGACTTAATGCTAGGAGACTATGTCCAAAAAGGATTAATGCTACATTATGACGCAGTAAAAAACACAAAAAATGGGCATGACAAAAATGCAACTGAGTGGTACGACTTAAGTGGAAATAATAACAATGGAACATTAAAAGGAAACGTTACATGGACAGAAGATGGACTATATTTTGACGGAATAAACGATTGGGTAGGAATTGAAGAAATGAATTATGATAATATAACTATGGAAGTAGTTATATTATTTAATAAAGATAATCCAGTTAATAATTACTTTGTAGGAAATTGGCAAAGTGGTGGAGGTGGATTATACAGCGATGGTGCCGGTAGATTGCGATTTGAAGAATTTATTCGGTTCTGATTATCATCACGTTGTAAATGCAAATAATATTAAAAGAAATATTAAATATGCTGTATCTGGAAAATATGATGGAAAAAATGTATATCTTTTTAAAAATAATAATAAATCAAGTTCGGATTCAATAGAAGGAAAAATAAAATCACCTGACAATAATACTGTAATGGCATTAGGAGCGAATCCAAATAGTAATAATGATGCAGGGAATTTTTTCAATGGCACGATATATTCTGTCAGAATATACAACCGAGCATTAACAGACGACGAAGTAATGCAAAATTATAAGATAGATAAAATGTTATATGGCGTTGAAGATATAAATGAATAAAAATAAACTAAACCTGTGTAATTAAAAAATTATACAGGCTTTTTCTTGCAAAAAATGTCGAAAAGTTTTTCTTGACAAATAAAAAAATAATAGTAAAATTAAATTATTAAATCTAAAAATTGCAAATCAGCAATCAAATTTCCCAAAATTAAAACTATCAATAGGTAACAAAAAAGTATAAATATTAAATAAAATATAGAAATTTTCTGAAAAAATATGGTATAATATAAAGTATAGAAAGGTTGTGAGAATATGCAAAGAGAAATAACAGTTAAAGAATTTGAAAATGTAGTAAATAATAATGATGATATAGAGCCTATGATAATAAAAAGAGATAATAAAAAAGATTTATTAGTAATAAGCTTAGAACAATATCAAAAAGATATGTTTATAAACAAGATTGAAAAGAGTAAAAAAGAATATGTAGATGGTAAAGTACACAAAGCAACAGATATTTTTAAAAGATTGAGAGAAAAATATGGATATTAAAAATTATGAAATTATATTAACAGATACAGCAAAAGAAGAACTAGAAGCAATTTATGAATATATTGCAAAAAAATTATATGCAGAGCAATCAGCTAATAGGTTAATGGAAAAAATTGAACAAAGTTTTTTAAATTTAAAACAAAATCCGCATATATGGACAAAAGTTTGTGTTAACCCACATAATGATATATATAGAAGATTAATTGTTGATAATTACATAGCATTATATGATATTAATGAAGACAACAAACAAGTAATAGTATATAGAGTTTTATATGGAGGAATGAATTATTTAAATATTATGGATGAAATATAAAAATCTATAAAATATTTGAAATATTAAATTGTAATAATAACCACTCATTCTATGAAGTGGTTATTATATATAAAAAGCATAAATTATTACAAAAAAATCTATTAAAAATTGTTGCAAAAGATTGTTTATTATGATATAAGATAAATATAAATAAAAAAGAAAAGGATAGGAAAAAAACAAATGAGAATAAAAATAAACGCTAAAACCGTTGCAAGAGTACACACACACACACACACACAAGTAACATATTAAAAGAAATAAAAGTAAATAATGTAAATAGAATAGATAAAAAACAAATAGAACCATGTTTCATTTGTGTATTTTTGATATAAAAAATCAAAGTGCCTAAAATGGAATTTGGTTCTATTTTTGCATTTAAAATGTTATATTATATTTTATATCGCAAAGCAAAGGATTATAAATTTTAAAAATAATGATAAACTTCGTCGCTTACAAAATTTTCGCATAAATTCTAATGAAAATTTTTCAGCGCCCTCACAAGCGTGTGAGATTCCCTAAAAAATTTTCATAAGAATTTCTAGGCTTAAATTTCGCTCGATTCCTTGTTTACATATTTTTAAAATTTATAAAACCTTTGCTAAGTAAAAATGTGTAAATGATAATGTAAATGTTAAAATTAAAGGAGGAAAAGAAAAAATGTTAAAAACGAACAATGTAAAAGAAGAAAAAAACGTAAGGAATACCAAAACAAATGTAGGGGCAGACGCCTCTGTCTGCCCATCTACAAAGGAATACCCTATTCGTAGGGGCACGGGGCACCGTGCCCAAGAACCCGCAGCAATTACATTGGTTGCCCTTGTCATCACCGTTATCATCCTAATAATCCTAGCAGGCGTAAGCCTAAACCTAGCCTTAGGAGAAAATGGAATATTTGTAAAAAGCAAACAAGCAGTAGACAAATACAAAGACGAAGCCCAAAAAGAACAAAACACACTAGAAAACATATACCAAGATATGCAAGCAGAAACAGGTGGAGGAGCAGATGAAACAGGAAAAGGACCATACTTACCAAATAATTTTACAGAAGTAAAGGATGAAACAAGTGATGATTCATATATAATCAAAGACGAAAGTGGAAACGAATTTGTATGGATACCAGTAGAAACACCAGTAGCAAAAAGTGAAGAAGAATTAACAACTCTAATAGAACAAGGTAAATACCCAATGGCAGTAAAGATAGAAGGAAAAACAGAAGGCTTAGATAATTATAGAGGGGTGTTATACGATTTTGCTTTAAATGCTACAAAAGATGATGTGACAATAACACCAATAAAATATAGTGCTAGTTCAGGATTCCGTGAGCCAGCAAATTTAACAGATACAGTATCTAATCGAAATTATGCATATGATAGTGAAGAAGCATTTGCTGCAAATAATGGAGGAGAATACACGAGTACAATGTATCAAAAAGAATATAATGAATTAGTAGAAAGTGTAATAGCAAATGGAGGATTTTATATAGGAAGATACGAAAGCTCAGTAAGCGGTAATAAAGCAGCAAGTAAAAAAGATCAAACACCAATGACATCTATAACATGGTATAAAATGTATAAAAACCAAAAAAACATATACGATGGTGCTACAGAACCAAAAACACACATGATATGGGGCAGTGAGTGGGATCAAGTAATGATATACCTAAAGGATGTACCGAATAACAACGAAGGTGTGAAAAACAGATTCTTTATATTAGACAGTACAAAAATGGGAAGTTATAAGGATAATGGTAATAAAGTAGTACAAACCGGAACAGATCCAGATTATGCAGTAAAAGGAATATATGACTTGGCGGGAAATGTTTGGGAGTGGACCATGGAGGCCAGCAACACCACCAACAGATCGAAACGTGGAGGTAGCTTTGACTACACCGCCTCTATAGGCTCAGCAATCCATCGTAACGTCAGCCATCCGGACAGCTGGATGAACGAATATGGTTCTCGCCTTACTTTATATAAGTAGCGCTTAAGCCATTGTAGCTATGAATCAAGAAAAATTAGAATACGTACGTTGCACTAAATTGATCGTTCCTCGCAATGGAACAAATGAACAAATTTGCAGAAGTATAACCTCTTGTTAATATAATTACAAATATATTAACAAGAGGTATTTTATTTTGGCAAATGAACAACCAATCTCTTCATATCATCCGGAATATTACATGTAAATGTCAAAAAAGCCTTGCTAATAGGGTGAATAAAACTTATTTTATAAGCATGCAAGGCTTGCCTTGAAATAAAATTAGAAGAATTGCCATAAAGAGTATCACATATAATTGGATGGCCAATATATTTTGAATGAACACGAATTTGATGAGTTCTTCCTGTTTCTAAGGTAAATAAAACAAGAGAAAATGTAGCAAATTCATTTAAAACTTTATAATGCGTAACTGCATATTCGCCATCATCTGCAACGCATCTTTCAATAATACTGTTTTCCTTTCGTGCAATAGGAGCTACAATAGTTCCACTTTTTTTATCTAAAATACCATCTAAAATAGCAATATATTCTTTTTTGAAAATTTTCTGTTTCATTTGTTTTATTAAACATTCTTGAATATACTCATTTTTTGCAAAAATAACAAGACCAGAAGTGTCTTTGTCTAAACGATTAACAGGTCTTATTTTCTTATTTAAACCAATATTATTAAAATAATATCTAACACCATTTGAAAGGCTTGTATCAAAATGTTTGCAAGAAGGATGAATGGCAATGTTTGGCTCTTTATTTACAATTAACATACTATCATCTTCATAAACAATATCAAGCTCCATTTTTCTTGGAACAATATTTTCATTTTCTTCTTCCCAGTCTAATTTGCACTCTAATATATCACCAATTTTTACACAGGTATTTACCATTGTAGCATTACCATTTAAAAATAAAGAATTATATTTTTTAAGTTTTGCAACTAATCTATCAGACATTTGGAATTTTTCTTTTAAAATTTGTTTAACATTTTCATATTTTGAATTATCTACAACATATTTTAATATCATAACAAAGTTCCTTTCAAATAATAAGTAAAGTATATATTAAAAAACAAGAAAATTCAATAAATTTTGTTAAAACACTTGACAAAAGCAAAAAAATAGTGTAAAGTATATTAGCATTACAAATGAGAGGAGTAGTATGGAAAGGAATGTTAAAATAAGCATATTACTTAGTTATTACGGTAAATTATTAACTAAAAAACAATATGCTTTATTGGATGATTACTATAATAATGATTTTTCTCTATCTGAAATTGCAGAAAATTTAAATATTACAAGGCAAGCAGTTAGGGATAATTTAAAGAAGGGGGAAAATAAACTTTTCGAATTCGAAGAAAAGCTAGAAATTATGAAAACAACAATGAAACAAGAAAAGAAAATTGTAGAGATTTTATCACAATTAACAAAAATTCAGAACCAATTCTCAGATGAGCAAATAGCAAATATTCTAGAAAACATTAAAAAAGAATTAAACGGATTAGTTTAATAATAAGGAGGAATGTTATAGTGGCATTTGAAGGTTTATCTTCAAGACTCCAAGAAATAACTAGAAAATTAAAAGGAAAAGCAAGAATTACAGAAAGCGATTTAAAAGAAATGCTAAGAGAAGTAAAATTAGCACTTTTAGAAGCTGATGTAAACTACAAAATTGTAAAGGAATTTATTGCAAGTATTAATGAAAAAGCTTTAGGACAGGATGTATTAAAATCTTTAACACCAGGTCAACAAGTTATTAAAATTGTTAAAGACGAGTTAGTAGAACTTCTTGGTGGAACAGAAAGCAGAATTAATTTTTCATCAAATCCACCTACTGTTATAATGCTAGTTGGTTTGCAAGGTTCTGGTAAAACAACAACAGCTGGAAAACTTGCAAACATTTTAAGAAAGCAAGGTAAAAAGCCATTACTTGTAGCATGTGATGTATATAGACCAGCGGCTATAAAGCAATTACAAGTAGTTGGTGCAAGTTTAAATATTCCAGTTTTTGCAAATGAAAATTCAAAAGATGTCGTTCATATTGCAAAACAAGCGATGAATATTGCAATTTCAAAGTTAAATGATGTTGTTATAATAGATACTGCAGGAAGATTACACATAGATGAAGAATTGATGAATGAACTTAAAAACTTAAAAGCAAATATTAAGCCACATGAAATTATGCTTGTAGTTGATGCAATGACAGGTCAAGATGCGGTAAATGTTGCACAAAGTTTTAATGAAGCACTTGGAATTGATGGTGTAATACTTACAAAATTAGATGGTGATACTCGTGGTGGTGCAGCATTATCTGTTAAAAAAGTAACAAATAGACCAATCAAATTTGCAGCAACAGGGGAAAAATTAAGTGATATTGAAGAATTTCATCCAGAAAGAATGGCATCTAGAATTTTAGGTATGGGAGATGTTCTTTCTATTATTGAAAAGGCAGAAGAAGCATTTGATGAAGAAGAAGCAATAAAACTAGAACAAAAATTAAGAAAGCAAGAATTTGATTTAGATGATTATTTAACACAATTAAGGCAAATGAAAAAGATGGGTTCGTTTTCTTCACTTCTTAAACTTATACCTGGAATGAACAAAATAAAGGACTTAAAAGTAGATGATAAAGAATTTGTAAAAATAGAAGCAATTATATGTTCTATGACCAAAAAGGAAAGAAGAAATCCAAAAATATTAAATGGAAGTCGCAGAAGAAGAATTGCTATGGGTGCAGGAACAACAGTGCAAGAAGTAAATAAATTTATGAATTCTTTTGAAATGACACAAAAAATGATGAAACAAATGAAATCAAATAAAGGACTTAAAAATATGATGAAGAATATAAATCCAGAAGATTTAAGAAAGCTTAAAAAATAAAAGCTATATAATGTTGTTATTAATTTTAAAAATAAATTATTTCGAAGTTAAAATTTAGATTTTATTTATCTGTAATTTAAGCTTCAAGCTATGGAGGTGAATATAAATGGTAAAAATTAGATTACAAAGAGCTGGAAAGAAAAAAGCTCCTTTCTATCATATTGTTGTTGCAGATTCAAGAAGCCCAAGAGATGGAAAAATTATAGAGCAAATTGGAACATTTGATCCAATGACAGAGCCATCTACAATAAAATTAGATAAAGAAAAAGTAGAAAAATGGATTAAAAATGGTGCAAAACCAACAGATACAGTTAAGGCTTTAATTGAAAAGGCATAAAGCAATTTAAATACTAAAAACTAAAGAAATTTATATTAAAAATAGGAGGAAAAACATAAATGGAACAAATATTAAAAACAATGATTGAATCTTTAGTTGAAAATAAGGAAGATGTTACAATTAATCAAAAAGGTGATGAAAAATATATTACTTTTGAAGTTAAGGTAAATAATAGCGATATGGGGAAGGTAATTGGAAGACAAGGTAAAATGGCAAAATCTATTCGTACAATAATGAAAGCAATTGCTTCAAAAGAAAATAAAAAAGTTCAAGTTGAGTTTATAGGATAATATAAATATGGATGAGTATTTAGAAATTGGGCAAATTGTAAATTCGTATGGAATAAAAGGATTTTTAAAAGTAGTTCCTTTTACAGATGATATAACCAGATTTGAAAAATTAAAAACCGTTTATATTCAATATAAAAACAATTTAGAAGAAGTAGAAATAGAAGAAGTAAAATTTCATAAAAACTTGGTTTTATTAAAAGTAAAGGGAGTAAATACAATTGAAGATACACTAAAATATAAAAACTGTTATTTAAAAATAAATAGAAAAGATGCAGTTGTTCTTCCAGAAGATACTTATTTTATTGTTGATTTAATTGGAATTAAAGTATATGACCAAGACGAAAATAATATTGGAACAATTATTGATGTTTTTCCAACAGGAAGTAATGATGTTTACGTTGTAAAAAACGAATTAGGAAAACAAATTTTATTACCTGCAATTAGCAGTGTAATAAAACAAGTAGATATACCAAATAAAAAAATGAAGGTAAATCTAATAGAAGGGCTTGTTTAAAATGAAAATTGATGTTCTAACGCTTTTTCCTGAAATGTTTTCGCCACTAAAAGAAAGCATTATAGGTAAAGCAATAGAAAAAAAAATAATTAATTTAGAACTTGTAAATATGCGTGACTTTTCAAAAGATAAGCATAAAAAAGTAGACGATACACCTTATGGTGGTGGGGCTGGTATGGTTATTAGACCAGATGTTGTCTATGATGCATATAATTCTTTAAAAATAAAGGAAAATTCAAAGTTAATTTATTTATCTCCACAAGGAAAAACTTTGACACAAGAAAAAGTAATTAGTTTAAGTAAGGAAGAACATTTAATTTTACTTTGCGGACATTATGAAGGAATAGATCAAAGAGTAATAGATGTTTTAAATCCAGAAGAAATTTCTATAGGAGATTATGTTTTAACAGGAGGGGAACTTCCTGCTATGGTACTAATTGATTCTGTTGCAAGATATATAAAAGGAGTTTTAAGTGAAGAATCCATTAATGAAGAATCTTTTTCAAATAAACTTTTAGAATATCCTCAATATACAAGGCCAGAAATATTTTTAAACAAAAAGGTACCAGAGGTTTTAATTTCAGGACATCATGAAAACATAAAAAAATGGAGACAAGAACAAGCAATAGAAATAACAAATAAAAAAAGACCAGATTTATTAAAAAAATAATCAAAATAAAATATGTATTTATTAAAATACCGCTAGTTTATTTTGAAAAGAAAGGAAGGAAAGAAAAAAATGGATATTATTAAATCAATTGAACATGAACAATTAAAAAATAAAGTGCCTGTATTAGATGTAGGAAATACAGTAAGAGTTCATGTAAGAGTAAAAGAAGGAAACAGAGAAAGAATTCAAGTATTTGAAGGAATTATTATTAAAAAACAAGGTGGAGGATTACAAGAAACATTTACAGTAAGAAGAATTTCTTATGGAGTAGGTGTTGAAAAAACATTTTTATTACATTCACCAATGGTAGAAAAAATTGAAGTAGTAAGAGTAGGTAAAGCAAGAAGAGCAAAACTATTCTACTTAAGAGACAGAATTGGTAAAGCATCTAAGACAAAAGAAAAATTAGGTGCAAGAATTGAAACAAAAGAAATTGTTTTAAAAGAAGAAATGCAAGAAGCAAAAGAGAAAGTAGAAACTAATGTAGCTGAGGCACCAGAAGAAGCACCAGCTGTAGAAACTGAAAATCCAGTAGTAGAAGAAACAGTAGATACAGTAAAAGAAGAAGTAGTAGAAGAAGTTAAAGAAGAAAAAGCAAAAACAGATAAAAAAGAAGAAAAAGTAGAAGAACAAAAAGAAGCTAAGAAAGAAGAATAAAATATTAAAATAGGATTGCAATTATGCAATCCTATTTTTCTGTAATTTATTGTCTTAAACTACTTGCTTTTGCATATTTTTTTAATTTTTCATAAACCATATAATTTACTGTTCCAGCTGGGAAATTTCCGTTTGAATCTTTTTTTCCAGCAGGTACACCAGTTAAAATTTCTATACCCTCGTCAATTGTAGAAATAGCATATATATGGAATTTTTTATTTTTAACAGCTTCAACGATTTCATCTGATAAATTTAAGTTTCGTACATTTTGTATTGGTATCATAACACCATGAGAACCATCTAAATTTCTCATTTTACATACTTGATAGAAGCCTTCTATTTTTTCATTTACGCCACCAATTGGTTGTATTTCACCTTTTTGATTAACTGAACCAGTAACTGCAATTGCTTGGTTAATTGGCATATTAGATAAACTAGATAGTATTGCATAAAGCTCAGTACTAGATGCACTATCACCATCTACACCATTGTATAGTTGTTCAAAACAAATACTTGCACTTAAAGATAGTGGAATATTTTGAGCAAAAGTTTGACCTAAATATCCATTTAATATAAGTACACCTTTAGAATGGGTAGAACCAGAAAGTTCAACTTCTCTTTCAATATTAATAATTCCATTTTTACCAGCATAAGTATTTGCAGTAATTTTTGAAGGTTTTCCAAATGTATAATCTCCAATTGTCATAACTGTTAATCCATTAATTTGTCCAACACTGAAACCACTTGTATCAATAAGCAAAGTATTATCTTTTATCATTTCAGAATATTTTGAATCATATTTTTTAATACGGTCAATACGTTCAGCTAATGCTTTTTTTACATATTCTTCTGTAACAACTTTTGCTTTATCCATTTTTGCCCATGTACAGCTTTCAGCTACAATTTGGGATAAATCATCAAAACGAGTAGAAAGTTTTTCTTTATCATCTGCAAGTTTTGAAGAATATTCTACAACTTTGGCTACTGCTGTTTTATCCATATGAGGTAAATCTTCTTGTTCACAAAAACCATGAATAAATCTAGCAATTTTTTGCATATTTTCATCATTTCTTGGAGCATCTTCTTCAAATTCTGCCTTGATTTTAAATAGTTTTCTAAAGTCACTATCCATAGAAAGTAGGGTATGGTAAATATTTGCATTTCCAATTAAAACTACTTTTAAAGATAATGGAATAGGTTCTGGTTTTAAAGAAATCATTACCATGCTAGAGCGTTGATCTAGACTATTTTCAATACTAATTTCTTTTACACGTAAAGCTTTTTTTAGCGCTTCATAGCAAACTGAATTTGCAAGAAGGTCTTTAGCTTGTAATATAATATAACCACCATTTGCACGATGCAATAAACCTGGCTTTAACATAGTATAGTCAGTTTTTAAAGCTCCAAAATAATTTTCATATTCTAACTTACCAAATAAATTATGATAGGTATAGTTTGTATCCATTATAACTGGAGCACCTTCTAAACGACTATTGTCAACAAATAAATTAACCCTATAATTCATCCAAGGTTTAACTGGTTCTGGTTTTGGACCAGGAGTTTGATCTTTACTAGTATTATCTGGTGTAGTAAATGCAGATATATTTTTTAGAATATCAATTTTTATGTTATTTAAAAAATTGTTTATTTTTTTGTTTCTTTTAAATTTTGTTTTAATGTAATTTATATGAACGTTTACTGTAAGAAGAGCAATGTTTGATTGCCATTCTTGTATTTTATTATCAGATTCTCTTTCAATTGCTTTAATTTCGCTAATTGCATCCATAATTTGCTCTTGAACAATACTAGATTTGTCTTCGAATTCTTGTTTAATAGAATCATCTAATTTTTCAAATTCTTCTTCTTGCAAAGTTTTACCCTCTAATACAGGCATCATATAAATACCATTTTGAGCAGCTTTAACTTCAAAGCCATATTTAATAGATTCTTTATTTAATTTCTCTAATAAAAGAGCACGTTTTTCTTCAAATTCTTGTTTAATTAAAGCTTTTTCTTTTTCAAAGTCTTCATTACTAAAGGTGCTTTTTATATCTGCACGAATATCTTTAATAAACTGGTCCATGCTTTCTTTAAATTCTTTTCCTTGACCTGCAGGAAGTGAAACTGCAATAGGTTCATTTGGATTATCAAAATTATAAATATAGCACCAATCATGAGGAATTTTTTTCTTTTTAGATAATCTTTGAAGATAATTTTTAGCATACATAGTTTTTCCTACGCCTGTAGGACCTTCAATGTAAATATTATAGCCATTTACATCTACATTAATGCCAAATTCAAAAGCTTTAATTCCTCTGTCTTGTCCAATACCTGTGTCAATAGATGTTAGTTCTTCTGTAGTTTCAAAAGTAAAATTTTTTGGGTCACAATACTTTTTTAAATCTTTGTAATTCAATTCATTTTTTTTCATTTGAATAAATCTCTCCTTTTTTAAATTTTTTCGTATGTAAATTAAAGTACCTTTGTCATAATAATAGCATTTACATTTCCGGTTATAATAATTCTTTCTAAAACCAATTTTTTTAAAATTTAATTTTTCGTATAATCCGAATAGCAGAAGTATTATTTTCCTTTACTTCAAGTGTTATAGATAAAATATCATCTTTTTGTTTAGCAAGTTTAACCAATTCAGATAATAATATAAGTCCATAACCTTGTCTTCTTTTTGATTTTCTGATAGCAATATTTGTAATATGAACTTCTTTGTAGCCAAACCAAATACCAGCAAAACCAACAATATAATTGTTTTCTTTTAAAACAATATATTTAGAATTTGGATTTGAAAGTTCTAACTTAAAAGTAGAAATATTCCAAAAATCATCAAATTCGTCTAAAAGAGAAGAAGAAATTTCTTCTAAATCTTCTAATGTCATTTGAGATATTTTAGTATTCATTTTTACAATCATCCCTTCTAAGTCACAAATCTCTAGTTGGAAAAGAATTGTAATTATTTTTTAAGCTTTTCCCTCCAATAAAATTTCTGCACTAGACTTTTTTAGGTATAAAGGTATAGGAGCAGACATTTCATTTTTCCTCCACTTATTAAAAGCTGCTATTCCAACTGTAAATGCATTAGATTCATCTGTATTAAATTTTGCATTTTTTCCTAATTTAGATTCTATCATATCTTTGTAAAGTATGCTAGCATTTCCGACAAAAAAAATTTTTTTATCACAATTTTCTAATTTTTTTATCGTATTTTCAATAGAATCGAAAAAATAATCGCCTTTTTTATAATAAATTCCATCTTTATTTTGTGTAAAAATTCCAGCATATACATTATTATGTTTTGCATCAATTAAGGAACATACATATGAGTCTTTAGCATTTTTTACTAAATATGCTAAAGATTTTAAAGAGCTAATGCCAACACATGGTTTTAATGTAACATCACCAAATGCATCTATTGTAGATATGCCAATACGTATTCCTGTAAAAGAACCAGGTCCTTTATTGCAAGCAAATAAATCTATGTCATTTAATGATAAATTACATTTTTTAAAAATTGTATCTATAAGTGGCATTAAATTTACACTATGAGTATTAGAATCATTTGTATATAAATGCGAAATTAAAGTAGAATTTTCTAAAAGTGCAACAGAACATATTTCAGATGCTGTATCTATAGCCAATATTTTCATAAAATACCTCCTAAAAAAGTATCGTTATATTTATTTCCAATAAAATTTATTTCTAAATTACGAATATTTTCGTTATCATTATCTCTATTAAAATCTATTTTAATGAAACTTTCAGGAAGTGCATCTTCAATAATATCTCCCCATTCAATAATGCATATTCCTTGATTAAAATAATCAGGTCCTCCAATATCATAAAATTCAGAAGAAGAATGCAGACGATAAGCATCAAAATGATAAATATTTACATTGCCATTTTTATATTCATTTACTATTGTAAATGTAGGACTAGAAATTTCTTTTTCTAAATTAAAATAACTTAAAAAGCCCTCTGTAAACTTTGTTTTACCAGAGCCTAAATCACCACAAAGAACAACAACATCGAAAGAAGATAATTTACTTGCAATTTTTCTTCCTAAATTTATAGTTTCAGCTTCTGAATGAGAAACATAAGTAATCATAAAAAACTCCTTTTATTGTCATATATTATTTGTTACATTTTATCTTAATTTTATTATTTTGTAAAGAGTAAATAAAAATTATGTAAATAAATATTAAATGTTTAATTAGTGTAGTTTAGATATATAAAAAAATTTTATATATTAAATTTTTTTACAAAATCTATTGACAAATAAGAAAATAACCTTTATACTTTATAAGTGTCAATAATAAATTGCAGGTGTAGTTCAATGGTAGAACCTCAGCCTTCCAAGCTGATGACGTGGGTTCGATTCCCACTACCTGCTCCA
>CANRMR010000007.1 GCA_947631785.1 uncultured Clostridia bacterium
ACTATTCCATATACTTGGTGTTAGCAAGCCTTGAAACTTTTCATCTTCCCATTCTGGCATTTTTAATATAGCTTTTATTTCTGATGAATTACTATTCCATATAGTTGATGTTAGCAAGCCTTGAAACTTTTCATCTTCCCATTCTGGCATTTCTAATATAACTTTTACTTCTGATAAATTGCTATGCCAGATACTTGATGTTAGCAAGCCTTGAAACTTTTCATCTTCCCATTCTGGCATTTCTAGTATAGCTTTTATTTCCGATGAATTACTATTCCATATAGTTGATGTTAGCAAGCCTTGAAACTTTTCATCTTCCCATTCTGGCATTTTTAATATAGCTTTTATTTCTGATGAATTACTCTGCCATATATTTGATGTTAGCAAGCCTTGAAACTTTTTATCTTTCCATTCTGGCATTTTTAATATAGCTTTTATTTCTGATGAATTACTATTCCATATATTTGATGTTAGCAAGCTTTGAAACTTTTCATCTTCCCATTCTGGCATTTCTAGTATAGCTTTTACTTCTGATGAATTACTATTCCATATATTTGATGTTAGCAAGCCTCGAAACTTTTCATCTTCCCATTCTGGCATTTCTAGTATAGCTTTTACTTCTGATGAATTACTCTGCCATATATTTGGTGTTAGCAAGCCTTGAAACTTTTTATCTTCCCATTCTGGCATTTCTAGTATAGCTTTTACTTCTGATGAATTACCACTCCATATATTTGATGTTAGCAAGCCTTGAAATTTTTCATCTTCCCATTCTGGCATTTTTAATATAGCTTTTATTTCTGATGAATTACTCTGCCATATATTTGATGTTAGCAAGCTTTGAAACTTTTTATCTTCCCATTCTGGCATTTCTAATATAGCTTTTATTTCTGATGAATTACTCTGCCATATAGTTGATGTTAGTAAGCCTTGAAACTTTTTATCTTTCCATTCTGGCATTTCTAATATAGTTTTTACTTCTGTTGAATTGCTATGCCATATAGTTGATGTTAGTAAGCCTTGAAACTTTTTATCTTTCCATTCTGGCATTTCTAATATAGTTTTTACTTCTGTTGAATTGCTATGCCATATATTTGATGTTAGCAAACCTTGAAACTTTTTATTTTTCCATTCTGGCATTTCTAATATAGCTCTTACCTCTGATAAATTTCTTTCATATAATAACTCACATTTTAAGAAGTCACGATTTCCAATAAGTTTATTAATTTCTATTATTTTTTCATCTTTATTCATGTTTTTATATTTAACTCCCATCTGGTTCATTTAATATTATTATAAAATTCTTCCAATAAGTTCATGTCTTCTCTTATTTACGAACATTTTTTCTTTCGCAATATTACTATTTATCTAAATAAATTGTAACAATAAAATCTCAAAAAATCAATATTTTTATTTGTTTTTGCTCTGTATAAAATCCAGTTTATAAATGGAACAAATAAAATCCGAATATAAGCAAAAAAATTTGATATTGAATGGAAATATAAAAGCAAAATTATATAATCTAATTTAATATAGAGCCCTCTAAATTAGAGAGCTCTATCGTTCAGGTGCAAAATATCAGTGAGCAGTGCTACTTAGTCAAGCACAAGCCAACCAAGGCTACCGTCGCAGCTACTAACATAATTCCGGTCGACGATTTCATGAAATAAATGAGCTAACGGATAGGCGTAACCAAGTCTATCGTAGTTACCACCCGCAGACCAATAGCTACCAGCTTCTTCATCTTCTGCCAAAATCTTGAGGCAATTTCCCAAGTCATAAAAACCGCAAATTTCTCTACATCCAGTAGGCTCAAAGTTATTCTTTGCACTTTTAGAATTCTTGTAATGACCCAATTTCGTAGAATCATTGCATACTGCATCCCATGCCTCTTTTATAGACCAGCCCTTTTCGACCAATTGCTTAATGAGTACTCCGAGGAATGCTACATACTCGGTCTTTGTTCCCAACCGGCTATTATACTCAGGCTTAAATTGCTTTGCTGCCTGATTCCACCAGTTATACGACTTACTACATACAGCAGGAGCTTTACCATACTCATAGCAGATTCCAGGTTCGCTAAACGATGGATCACACTTCGGACGCCTAAAATCCTTCAATCCGCTTTTAATTGCTTTTTCAATCAAAAGCTTGAAGTTACGTTCATTATCAGTCTCAGGCTCATACTGCATGAACTCATCATTTAGACTAAGCTTGGATGCCTCAACCAAGACAAACATATTGTCCTTCACTTCTTTTACATTTGATACTGCATTTGCCATTTCAATGGTCAATTTGCAAGTACCATCAGGCATTACCATTGCATTGGTGACCTTTGCACCAGAAACCTTGATTTCAATTTCTGTTGTTGTCTTCATAGTTAGTCCCTCCTAAAAATAAATATTATTTTAACAGATTGAAATCGTATCCAACCTTAGATACATTTTTATTGTACCAAATTTCTACCGAAAAGTCAATTTATGTAACTTAAACCTGTAAATCATTAAAAATTTTTCCAAAAACTGTTTGACAAATGCTTAAAACAATGCTAAAAAAATCAAATGAAGATGACAATATGTACAAAGGTGTGAATGTCGGTTCACAATAAAAATAAGACTTAAACAGAAAACTCTGTAAGCCTTAATTTGTTTGGTGGCTTCAAGTGGAATCGAACCACTGACACGAGGATTTTCAGTCCTCTGCTCTACCAACTGAGCTATGAAGCCATAAAAAAAATGGCGACCTGGAACGGGCTCGAACCGTCGACCTCTAGCGTGACAGGCTAGCGTTCTAACCAACTGAACTACCAGGCCATAAAAAAATGGTGGGCGCAATAGGGCTCGAACCTATGACCTCCTGCTTGTAAGGCAGATGCTCTTCCAGCTGAGCTATGCGCCCATTTCTTTCGACATTGATTAGTATACTAAATTTTATTAAATATGTCAATACATATTTTAATTTTTTTTTAATTTTTGTTAAAATATTTTTAAATTTATGTATATTTTTTTTATTTTTATTGAAATTAGGCTATCCTTAAAGTATAATAAGTACTATGAAATGTTTAATTGTAAGTTTAAAATATGATAATAAAAAATTAAATACTTATTTATTTAATATGTTTCCTGATATGTTATCTAGTACTTTTTATAAAGCTCTTAGAAAAAAAGATATTAAGGTAAACGATAAACGAGTTACGGAAAATATTATTATTCATACTGGCGATAAAATTGAAGTATATATTTCCGATGAGTTATTATTTCCTTATAACTCTTCTTTATTAAATGTTGTTTATGAAGATGATAATATACTTATTATCAATAAACCAGAAAATATAGAGGTATTAGGAAAAAGTAGCCTTACTTCTTTAGTTCAAAAAAAATATAATGATAACTTATTTCCATATCCATGTCATAGACTAGATAGAAATACTAAGGGTCTTATAATATATGCTAAAAATAAAGAAAGCTTAGATATTTTGTTTTCTAAGTTTAAAAATAAAGAAATTGAAAAACACTATTTATCCAAAGTATATGGTATACCTTCTAAAAAACAAGCTACATTAACAGCATATTTATTTAAAGATAGTAAGAAATCTAAAGTCTATATTTCAGATTCTTTTAAAAAAGGTTATCAAAAAATTATTACATCTTATACTGTTCTAAAAACTGATAAAAAAAATAATTTTTCAATTTTAGATGTTACACTTCATACTGGTAAAACACATCAAATTAGAGCACATCTTAGCTATATTGGCCATCCAATTATTGGCGATGGAAAGTATGGAATAAATGAAGTAAATAAATTATTTAATGTAAAAACACAGGAATTATATGCATATAAATTAAAATTTAATTTTAAGAAAGATAATGGAATTTTAGATTATTTAAATAATAAAGAATTTAAAATAGATATACAATTTTAAATATATTTCATGTATAAGAGCAGGTTTTTGATACCTGCCCTTTTTGTTATATTTTGTTTAATTAAAAAATTCTTCAAATTCTTTTTCGTTTATTACTTCTTTTTGTAATAATGTTTGTGCTATTGCATGTAATATTGGCATATTTTGTGAAAGAATATATTTAGCTTTTTCATATGCTGTATCTATTAATTCTTTTACCTCTTCTCCTATTACATCATCTATTTTTTCTCCTAATACGTTCATTTGATAAGGTTCATCTGGTTTTAATGAAATTGGACCTAATCTATCACTCATTCCATATACAGTAATCATATCTTTTGCAATTTTGGTTGCAACTTCAATGTCATTACTTGCCCCTGTTGAAATATCATCTAAAGCTATTTTTTCAGCAGCTCGTCCACCTAAAAGAGCAATTAGTTTTTCTTCCATTTCTGTTTTTGAAATGTAAAATTTATCTTCATTTGTTTTATACATTGTATAACCACCAGCTACACCTCTTGGTATAATAGATACTTCTTTTACGGGTAAGCTTGTTTCTAGAAATCTACTTACAATTGCATGTCCTGCTTCATGGTATGCTGTTAATTTTTTATCTTTTTCTGATATAACTCTACTTGTTTTTTCTAATCCAACTGTTACTTTTTTTACTGCTTCTTCTAAGTCTTTTCTTTCAATTTCAGTATGTTTATTAATAGTTGCAATAATTGCTGCTTCGTTTAAAACATTTGCAAGTTCTGCACCAGTAAATCCTGCAGTATCTTCAGCTATTGATTTTAGGTCTAGATCATCTGCAAATTTTTTCTCCTTACTGTGGATTTTTAAAATTTCCTCTCTACCTTTTAAATCTGGAGGTGCAATCATTATTTGTCTATCAAATCTACCTGGTCTTAAAAGTGCTTTATCTAGCATCTCTGGTCTGTTGGTTGCAGCAAGAACTATAATAGTTTCTGTGGTTTCAAAACCATCCATTTCTACTAATAATTGATTTAATGTTTGGTTGTTTTCTGATTCTGCTCCACTTGCATTTGTTCTTCTTGCACCTATTGCATCAATTTCATCTATAAATACAATACATGGCGCTATTTTTCTTGCTTTTTCAAATAATTTTCTTACTCTAGATGCTCCAAGTCCTGCAAACATTTCTATAAACTCTGAACCACTCATAGAAATAAATGGAACTCCTGCTTCACCTGCAATTGCTTTTGCAATTAATGTTTTTCCAGTTCCTGGCTTTCCACAAAGAAGTATACCTTTTGGAATTTTTGCACCCATTTTTTGAAATCTTTTTGGTTCTTTTAGAAAATCTACTATTTCTACCAACTCTTTTTTCTCTTCATCAAGACCTGCAACATCATCAAATTTAACTCCTGTATCATTTTCTTCTCCTGAATATACTTTTCCTTTTTCACCTAGACCTTGCATTTTAAATATTAAAATAAATAATGCAACCATTAATATTGTTGGTAAAAGTGAAAATAGACTACTTGCAATTGTTTTTATTACACTTTGTGGTTTTTGTTTTAATTCAAATTCTATTCCTTCATCTGTTTTTTCTTGTATTAACTCAACAAAAGCTTGTGTATTTGGAACAATAACAGTCTTTTCCTCTTCTTCTCCATGCATTTTTACCTTTGCAGTTGTACTACCTACTGTCATTTCTATTTTTTCGATGTTACCTTGGCTTATATCTTTAATTAGCTGTGTATATGCTAATTCTTTGTCTTTATCTTTTTGATTATTATTCATAAAATATATTGCAAAACCAATTACAACTGCTAATAATAAAATAAATGTTGCAATTAAATAATAAATTTGTTTTTTGTTTTCTTTATTTTCCTTTTCTTTCATTTTTATTATCTTTCCTTTCTATAGCTTAGGCTTAAATATTTATACTTCAGAAGTTCCAATATTTCCTTCCTCTTCATCATTATCATTTTGTTTATCATCATTTTTCTTTTCTTTTTTCTTTGGTTTTTCTTGATTTTCTTTTTCATTTTCATTTTGCATTTGCTCTCTTACTTTTTGCTGCTCTTCCTGCAATTTAATTAATTCCAATTGTTTATTAATTAAATCTGTTTTTATCATTAAAATAGCAACAATCATATAAATGTAAGAGATAGCTGTGTACATAAAATTAAAATATCGAATTTCAAAACCTGTAAAAGAATGTACTAATATATATATCGCCTCTAATATAATAGATAATGTTAGAGCATGAACTGCCATATTAAAATTTGCTTTGTATGGAATTTTAACTCTTGCTACTCTTGATATAATTATACCTAGTATTGCCAAAATTGCAGCATCAACTAATGCACTTGTTAAATATAGTATAAATATCCAAACAGGAATTATCGTGTTATTTTTATTTTGTACTATTACAGAGTCTATCCCCTCTATTGAAATTTCCTCTTGATCATAATTTAAGTTTAAAATATTATTTTTAAAAAAATTTAGTCCTTCTTCATCAGATACAGAAAATTTATACAAAAATAAAGCATATATAATAACAGAAAATATAAACATTAGTATTAATATATATTTTATTGAATTACCTGTTTTTGAAATTGCAAAATCTTCATATTTATCAAAATTTACTATACTTTTTTTTACATCTTTAAAAAAATTACTTTTTTCTTCCTGCATGTATTTTTTTCCTTTCCTTATGTATTTATTTTTTTACTATTACTGTCCCTTGCACACCATCTTTTACCATATAACCCAAAGCTTCTATTTTGTCTCGTAACATATCAGACATTTCCCAATCTTTTTCTTTTCTAGCTTTTTCTCTTTGCTCTGCAAGTTCTTGTACTTTCCTTGGAATTTCTGCTTCTTCAGTATTTTTCTTTTTAATATCAATTCCTAATACTTCATCAAATTTTTCTAATAATTTTGCAATTTTTTTAGATTTTTTATCTAATTTTACAACTTCCCATACAATGCCCATAGATGCTGGAATATTCAAATCATCATTTATTGCTTCATGAAATTTTCTTTCATATTCTATTATAACATCTTCCTCTATATCATCATTTCCATTTTTATGTTTTTGATACCCTTCTCTTAAACGATTTAATGATTTACTTGCTGCATCTAATGCTTCCCATGTAAAATTTAGCTTATTTCTATAATGTGATGTATAACAAAGCATTTTATATGATAAAGGGTCATATCCTTTGTCTATAATATCTTGAAGTAAATATACATTTCCTAAGCTTTTAGACATTTTTCCGCCATCTATTAGTAAAAATTCCCCATGCATCCAAACTTTAGCTGGTATTTTGCCACATACACCTTTATTTTGTGCAATTTCATTTTCATGATGTGTTGGAATTAAATCTACACCACCTGTGTGAATATCAAATTGTTCTCCTAAATATTTTGTTCCCATTGTAGAACATTCAATATGCCATCCTGGATAAGATGGTCCCCAAGGACTATCCCATTTCATTAAATGATTTTCTGGTGCTTTTATCCATAATGCAAAATCATATGGATTTTTCTTTTCCTTATCTACTTCTACCCTTGCACCTTCTTTTTGATTTTTTAAATCGATTCCTGATAAAATTCCATATTCATCTAATTTTGATACATCAAAATAAATTGCAGTTGAAGTTTCATATGCATATCCATTTTCTACTAATTTTTCTACAAATTTGATCATATCGTTAATGTGATCTGTAGCCCTTACTATAATTTCTGGCATATCAATATTTAAATTTTTTAAGTCTTTCATAAATCTTTCTAAATAAAAATCAGCAATTTCCATTGGTGTTTTTCCTTCTTCTTTTGCTGTTTTTATCATTTTGTCTTCTCCTTCATCTGCATCTGAAACCAAATGTCCAACATCTGTAATATTCATAACATGTTTTAGCTTAAATCCATTGTATTTTAAAACTCTTCTTAATGTATCCATAAGAATATTAGTTCTCATATTTCCTATTGTTGCATCTTTATATACTGTTGGTCCACAAGAATATATTCTTACTTCTTCTTTATTTATTGGAATAAAATTTTCTTTTTCTCTTGTTAGAGTATTATAAAATTTCAAATCCATTTTTGTCTCCTTTTTATATATTTATTTAAAATATTTTAGAAAAGGCGATAACTTTAATCGCCCTATTTTCTTATGTAGTTGTATTATTTACTTTTGCCGTATTATTTGTATTATTTGTATTATTTGTATTTGTCGTATTAGTTGTTGTGTTTGTTTTGTTAGTATTTGTATTAGAATTATTTGTCTTTCCAGATGTTACAATTACTTTTCTTGTAACTGTTGCTTTATTTTTTGCTTTATCTTCAACAATATATGTAACAGTATATGTTCCTTCTTTTGATGTATCTACCTTTCCTTCAATTTTAATATCTTTTGAAATATCACCATCTACATTATCATTTGCAGTTGCTCCTTCTTCTGTATATTTTTCATTTAGTTTTAATGTTATTTCTGCTTTTCCTTTTAATGTAATAACTGGTTTTTCTGTATCTTTTTGCCCTTCTTTGTGTTCTTCACAATTTTCTGTTGGTAACATATACTGCGCATCTTCTGCTGATTTCCATCCTGTATTTGACTCACTATTTGGCCTTGTAATAAATACTCTTTTTTCTTTATTTGGACAAAATTCAGTTGCAATTTTTCCATTGTCTGTATCTATTTCTGCCTCTACGTGCGTTGTACAGCTTTTAGATGGTGCTGTTCCTTTTACAAAATATTCTGTATAAACTCTGCTACCTCTTGGATCTTTACTACAAAGATCTGTTGCAAGTAAACCAGAATCTTTACAAATATTTGCTGTTGTAATATCTGATGTTTTTTCAAATCTAGCACCTTTTAAATCTTTATGTACTTGTTTCATAATACCTGACCAAATTCTTGTTGCTGTACTAGACGTTACTTTTTCGTTTATATCATATCCATACCATGTTGCACCTGTATAATATGGTGTAAATCCACAAAACCATCCGTCAAAATCATCATTTGTTGTTCCTGTTTTACCACATACATCCATACCAGATATTGCAGCTGCAGTACCTGTTCCTCCTGCTCCAATTGGCTCTTTTAATAAACTTTGCATAATAAATGCATTTCCTTCTGATAAAACTCTATGTGTTTCTTGGTTTGGTTCTAAAATTATTTTTTCTTCTGAATCTACTATTTTAGTATATAATGTTGGTTCAATATATGTTCCATTGTTTGCAATAGTTGCATATGCTGCTGCCATTTCCAATGGTGTTACACCAAAGGTAATACCACCTAATGCAAGTGATAAATTTTCGTCATTTTTAGTTGCATTTTCACTTGCTGTAACTAAACTTGTAATTCCTAATTTTCGTAAAAATTCAATAGAATTTGCTGGTGTTAATTTCTGCAATAATTGTGCCTCTGTTGTATTTTGTGAAATTTTAAGCATATACCTTATGTTTGAAAGTCCTTTATATCCACCATAATAGTTTTTATAGTGATTGCCAAAAGATGGTACTGGAACATCATCTACTACAGTTCCTGCATTAATTAAACCAGATTCTAGTGATGGTGCAATAACTGCTATTGGTTTCATAGATGAACCTGTCTGTCTTTTATAATCAATTGCTCTATTCCAACCACCAGTTACTTTTTCCCCTAATCCTCCAACTAGTGCAACTACATTACCTGTTTTTTGATCTATAATAACTGTTGCAGCTTGAGTCGTTGCACCTTCTATTTTGTTTGATTTTTTAATATATGTGCTTTTATTATGTTCTTCCTCAGCTATTTTTTGAATTTCTGGATCTTCTGTTGAATAAATTGTAAAGCCTCCACCATAAAGATATGTTTCTGCATATTCTTTATCCATACCTTTTTCTTCTATTAATTGATTTACTATTTGCTTAAGCATTGCATCTGTATGGTATGAATAAGATGATTTATCTGCAATTGTTCCTTTTGTAAATACAAGTCCTGCATCTACTTCAGCTTTTGCTTGTTCGTATTCTTCATTTGTAATTTTATTAAGTTCTAGCATTTTATTTAAAACAGTATTTGTTCTAGTTTTTATTTTTTCTGTTTTATCTTCTTCTGTATATGGATTATATACATTAGGTGAATGTGTAATTCCTGCTAAGAAAGCTGATTCTGCAAGTGTTAAATCGCTTGCGTTTTTATTAAAGTAATATATAGATGCTGTTTGTACACCATAATTTTGTTCACCTAAAAATATGATGTTTAAGTACATTTCAAGTATTTGGTCTTTTGATAAAATTTTTTCTACTTGATATGCTTTTGTCATCTCACCTATTTTTCTTTTTACTCCTGCAATTCCTTCATCATCTTTTTGGTTTGTAATATTTTTTATTAATTGTTGTGTAATTGTGCTACCACCAAAAGATGAACTTCCCTTATTAAATAAGAACGATACAGTTGCTGCTAAACTTCTTTTTATATCTACACCTTGATGCTCATAAAATCTTTCATCTTCTATTGATACAAAAGCCATTGGTAAATATTTCGACATTTCTGACATATCTACTATCTGTCTTTTTTCTTTAGCACTAAGTTCTGCAATTAAATTACCAGAATAATCTACTACTTTTGAATTAGAATATTCAATAATTAAATCATCTTTTGTAATTTTAAATTCTCCGCCAAACCATCCTAAGAATAATCCTGCTATAATTCCTACTCCAATTATAATTAGTAATAATAGAATAATTAGAATAATTTTAATAGCCTTTTTTAGTTTAGGATGTTTATTTGGTTTTTTATTTTGCTTTTTATTTTCTTTTTTATTTTTTACATTTACCTTTTCATTTTTGCTTTTTTTATTACCCATTTTAATTTCCTCCTTAGGTGGTAATTAGATGATATAATTATATTATAAATTCAAAAAAAGATAAAGGGTTTTTTGAAAAATAATTGCAAATATATTTTATAGCAAAAGAAAGACAAACTTTTATAGTTTATCTTTCTTTATATTATAAATCAATATAATTTTTATATATTTTTATTTACATGATTACTAGTTCGTTTTAATTGCATGAACAATAATTCTTTCTTCATCTGTTTTTCCACATGTAATTAGTGTAATTATGTTACTCTCATAGTTAATTTCATAATTAAAATCTATTTTACTTTTTTTAATTGCCAAATCTATGTAACTTTTCTTTTCATTATTTGTAAAATTATTTGTTATTATATCTTTATTTGGTTTATCTATGTAACACGAAAATACTTTATATACATTATGCTCATTCTCTGTATATATATCAATATTAATATCAGTTCCTAAACTTTTATTATATATATTGTTTAAATTCGCAAACATCCTACCATTTTTCATATTATGACCGTAAATTACTGTATTTTCATCTAGGAACTGTTTATTAATATTACTATATACAAATATACTTCCCGAATAATTATATCTTTTATATATATCTTTTTTTAGATAATATTCATCTGTTGGCCCTTGCAAAATTGGATAATTTATGTAAGTATCTTCTATCTTTATCCATGCAATAACATCATTATTAATGTTTTTTAATTTTTCGAAATCTATTAATGTATTTTCTTTGTCATCATCTACAACCGATACTACTTCTTTATAAATACCTGCTTCAAGATTTTTTACTTCTCTATCTGATTTAATCCACATAAAGACATGGTATCCTGAATAAATAAATGCACATATAAATACTATAAGAAGAATATTTAAGTATACTTTATTTTTCACTAAAACTTAATCACCTTTTATTTTTTATTTTTTATTTTTTTTATGTGTAATAAGTATAATTCCAGTTATTGATGATACCATAATAATTACATAAAGTCCAATTGCAATATCTGATGTTTTTGGAAGTGGACTATTACTTACAGTATTATCTTGATTTGATGTATTATCAGTTAATGTGTTATCATTATTACTACTATTATTACCATTTGAATTATTATTTTGATTATTGTTTTGATCTATGTCTTGTTCATTTCCAGAATTATTTTCTGAGTTACCACCTTGTTTATCATCATCTGGTTTAGGTGGATTTTCTGATTCTACTGGTTTTGTTTTTAAAAATTCAAGATAACGGTTTTCAGTATCTTCCTTAGAGCTTTCAAATGAAGCTTTAAGCTTTTCTTCTCCTTCTGAATCAGGATAATCTACTATGCTTTTTAGAACAATTGCATCTGCATATATTAATCCATCTTCTGATTGTAATAAAATTTCACCATCTATTATTTCAAACTGGCATGACTTAAGAATATCTATAACATTTACTTCATTATTGTTAAAATCTTTTTTGGTTTTTTCTGTTATATATATTGTGTATGTACCATCTGCAAGTTTTCCAAAATCAAATTTTCCATCACCACTTATTTCTTTAACTAGTTGTTCTTGCATGTTTTCATCTGTTTTCATAAGTCTTAATTTAAATCTAGGAAGAAATTTATCATTTTGGTCTACTGTATAAATTACAACTTCTTTTTCAGATGGGACAACAGTTACTTCGCAAGTTACTGGTGTTACATCATCATCTCCATCTACACTTACTAAAATTGTTGTTTTTCCAGGTTTTATAGGTGTTATAATTCCTTCATCATTAACAGTTGCAACATTTTTGTCACTAGATTCCCATTTTAATTTTACATTATCTGCATTTGGTGGTTCATATGTAACTTCTAGTTTTGTTTTATTTTCTTCTTCTACAATATCTTTTAGTTTTAATTTTTCATAATTTATATGAAGTCTTTCTACTTTTATTGGCGTAACTGTTACTTCACAACTTGCAGTTGCATTTGGGCAAGATGCTGTAATTGTAGCTTTTCCAACTGCAATTGCTTTTACTTTACCATCGCTATCAACTTCAGCTATTTGAGGGTTACTTGATTTCCAAGTTATAGTACTATCTGTTACATCTAATGGTGTAATTATTGCAGTTAAAGTATGAGTATTATCTTTTCTTAAAGATATTTTTGTATCATTTAATGTTATTTTTTCAGCATAAATTGGATTAACAGTAATTTCTATTTTGTCTGTATGTCTTGCATTGCAATCAGATGCTTGACATTCTACAGTAAGCTCTACTGTGGCTGTACCTGGTGCTTTAGCATGCACATATCCAGAGTCATTAACACTTACAACATCTGTTCCATCTATTACTTTCCAAGTAATAGCTTTTATATCAGCATTTTGAGGTGTTATATGTGCATTTAAATCAAGCCCTTCTCCTACTGTAAGTATTGTGCCTTTGCTACTATCATATTTAATTTCAACATTTTCGACTTTTACTAAAGTTTCAGAAACATAAACATTATATTCATTTTTTATTTCTGGATTAGATTCTGATTTTACAGTAATTATGCAATGTCTATCTTCTTCTACACTATCATTATCTGCAACTGGTGTGATTATTGCATTTCCGTTATCATCTTGCTTAACTGTTGCAACACTTTCATCGCTTGACGTCCATGTAACTTTTTTATTTGTTGCATTTTCTGGTAAAACATTTACATCAATTTTATAACTTGTATTATCCCCTGTTCCATCAGCTAATGGTTCAACAAGATATATATTTTTGTTATCAATATCATCTGATATTGAAGTTACTGGAGTTTCTACAACATTTACATTACATACTGCCTCTTTTCCTCCACAATTTGCTGTAACTGTAGTTTTACCAACTTTTTTTGCTATAACGATTACATTATTGTTATCTTGCTTTTTAATATAAGCAACATTTTCGTCTGCTACAGTCCATATTATTTCCTCATTATTTGCTTCTTCAGGAGATATTGTTGCAAAAAGCTCCTCTTCTCCACTATAAGTGTTATATTCTTTATTTCCATCCACTTCAAGAGTTATCTCAGATTTATTTAATTCGATATTTGTAATTTCTATTTTTCTTATAGTTACATTAACTTTTACAATTATTTCTTTTCCGTTTATATCCTCCGTTTTTGCAGTTATTATAACAGGATCATTTGTATATTTATCTACTCTTAATTCTCCAGTAATATCTACATAAACATTTTCTGGATGATCTGAACTAAATGTAACTTTATTTCCCTCTACTTTCTTTTTATCTCCATTTAGTCTATATACATCAGGTGTAAGCTTATATTGGTCACCAACTCCCAATTCTAATTTATATCCATCTTCACTATTTCCCTGAAGTATAATATTTGGTTTTTCGCTATCAGACAATAGATCTAAATTTAGCTTATTATATACTACAATATTAATTCGATTACTTGTTTTACTAAATACAGTTTTATCTATTTTCATAGCTTCATATTTTTTTGTATCATTATTCCATTTCATAGGTGTTACTCTTAAATAATATTCTCCAGCATCTTTATTTGTAATCGACTCAAATGTTAATGCTTCTGATGTTTGATCTGCAATTTCTGGAATTGGGCATGGTCTTTCACCCGTAACTTTAAGCCATTGATAAGAAATATAATCTGGATTATCTTTATCTGCTTGTGCATCACCTTTTGGATGGAAATCTCCTCCAGTTACTGTGACTACTGGTTTTAGGCTAACATTATCACCAACTACATATTCATTAGTTTCTTTATTAAAGTTAATGCTTATATTTGGAACTTTAAAATCGCTACTTAAGTTTTGTGATTCTTCTTCTTCATGAATTTGTTTTGCAACAAATCCAGCATTTATTATGCTTCCTGTTTCAACTGTATTATAAGGAATTTCAATTGATTGTCCCAATTTATTTGTAATATTTTGTCTTATACCATCAATCATAATATAATCTATTTCATATCCATCATCTGGTACTATTTTTACTTTTGCATTTTGTCCATCTTTTAATGTTATCTTAGAAGATTCGCCCTCTAATTTTTTACCGCTTTCATCAGTAATTATTCCTCCAAGATTAGATGTTACAAGTATATCTTTTTGAGTTACATTAGTAGGGTTTTCATTTTCAACAGCCATAACTGTAAATGGTGAAAAGCTATCAACCCATAATACAAGACCTTGTCTAGTTACTGTTACAGGTATTTCTTCAACTTCACCTGTAAGTTTATCTGTTTTTGGATCTACTTTGTAGTGATATGCTTTAAATGATAGCTCTCCAGATTCAGCAAAATCTTCGTAAGATGTTCCTTTAGGGAAACCAAGTGCTATACGTACACCTTCCCCTGTACGAAGAACTTGTTTTTTACAAACTGAAATGCTTATGTTATATGTATTTATTGTTCCTTCTTTTGCATTTGCAAAATCTTTCTTTGTGTTTTTATCTGTTTCTAAATAATGTTCCATTTCTTCAGTTTGTAATGGTGATGGCTGAGTTGTAACAAGTGTTAATCTATCATGTAATGAATCTAAAAATTCTTCACTATTTCCGTTATTTTTTGCAATTTCGTTAAGAAATTCTGACATTTTTTCTTCTTTTCCATAATTATTACTATGTGTATCTACATCTTTTAAATCCCAATTACTCATATCAATATCAGATGTGTCCATAAGTTGTGGTTGTGCATATACATTTCTTTTATACCCTTGAGCAGCATAAGCATAGCAATAACGTGGAAATCTTAAACCATAGCTTGCAGCAACTGGTGTTCTGTTACTGTTATATCCAATAAGTCCTGTAACTTGGAAATTATAAAATGAACAATCATCTGCCCATTTATCACTTGCTTCAAAATCAAATTCTACCGTATTTTTTCCATCCCATTTTACATTACTTACTTTTGCATTATCTAATGCAGAATGTCCTGCATTCCAATTACCAGCAGTTCCTGCTCCTCCGTCAACAGTCATTTGTATTCCTGGAACAGAATCTTCTGATTTTAATTTTAAATTATCATTAAATTCAAGTTTAATATGATGAGTAGAACCTACATATAAACATCCACTTTGAGATGGAGTAGATTTAGTTGGCATAGGTGGTGCAACATAATCTCCCCATTTGTTTTCTACAATTTCTGTTGCAGTATTGTTTAGTATAATAGCATCTTTAACATATGCTGCTGGATTTTCTTCATCATTTAAAGCTTCCATAATTCTTATAGATAAATCTTGGCTCCAACCATTTCTTGCAAGTTCTGTTTTTAAATTAAGATAAGCTGGTGGAATTTCTGTAATTGCAAATTGAACTTTTTTAGTTTGAGGAAGCTCAAGTCTTACGCAATATTTTCCATTTTTTGGTTTTGATGGTTCAATTTCTTCTAATCTATCATTATCGCCAAAAAGAACTATCCATGGATCAATATAACTCCAGTCTGATATATCCCATGTATCTGAACCAGGATTATAATTATAATATTTAACAACCATATATTTTCCTCTTGCTGCATTTTGCGTAAAGTTCATTCCCTCGTAACTAACATAAAATGTACCACTATCAAAAGATTGATTATCATTCCAGTTATCTAGCTGATTGTCTTTTTCAATTAAAATTGAAAAACCATCTTGTGTTTCTACTAAATAAGAATCTCTATATGCCTCTTGTTCTAAAGTAGGATATTCAAATTTGAAATTACTATCAGATACAATTCCTTGTGGAAAATGATGTGCTGCAAGTTGTGAATTTCCAACTAGGAAAAAGTCTCTATTTTCATTTTTAGAATATATAAACATACCTTCTAAAACAGTTGGATCATCATGTGTTGTATCTATTCCATACCATTTTCCATCAATTTGAACATAATTCCAAATATGTGGTTCATTTATTGTTGTTTTAGGACTATAAATTCCATATACACATATACAAGGAATATCTAACCTATCACATAAAGCCTTAAATGTTCTAGTATATGCCTCACAAACACCTTCTCCAAAAATTAATCCATCATAAGCTGTTCTTGCAGAACTTTTTACATTGTCTTTTTCTGGATGTGATGTAGTTTCCCATTCATGTTTGTATACCATGTTATTTGTAACATAATCATGTGCTTCTCCAAGCATTTTTTCAATTTTTTCGTTTTTATTACTTATACTTGAAGTTTTACTTTTAATATTATTTACAACTTCAGCTAGTTTAGCTTCATATTGAGCAATAGCACCTTTTATTCCATTTCCATATCCGCCATTTGCTTTGCTACTTCTGTTTTCATTCATACCTTTTGACAAATATGTATCACTTCTACCTGCACCTAAAAATGCATGTAATGTTCCAAATGAATCTTGGGTTACACGAATTGATAATTCATCCCAATTAATAAAAAAGCAATCTGGATAATCGTATTGGAATGCATCTCTTGCTGCCCCATAATCATTTAATAATTCATTATTTCCATTTACAAATAGTGCAATAGATGATGCGGTTACTCTATCTGTTATTTCTATGCTTTCTCCTTTTGTAAATTTGCCATTTTTATAATTATTAAACATTTCAAACATAGCATTATAAATTGCTTTTGCATTTGAACTTAATTGATTATAAAAATAACTATTCCATTGTGTGTAAGTTTGACTTGCATATACCTTTGAAGAATTAAAAAAATTCATAATTCCAATTTGAGTAATTAAAATTATGAAAATTAGCAGTGTTACTAGTATTTTTTTCTTTTTCATATGAAACTCCCCTTTTCTTTTTCTTTTGTATGTAGAATATATCATTTAAAGTATTTAAAGTCAATTATTTTTTGCAAATATTTTTGCAAAAATTTTTAATATTATTTTGGTAAATTTTCATTAAATAAAAGAAGCAATATATAACTTATATTACTTCTTTTATTTTTCAATTATTTACTTTTTTCTCCATCCTGCAATGTCTTCTATTTCAAAATCATAAGTAAGCTTTTTGTTGTATGCTTTTTCGTATGCTTCCTTTTTTTGATTATAATCAATTT
This sequence comes from uncultured Clostridia bacterium, assembly GCA_947631785.1. GTDB lineage: Bacteria > Bacillota > Clostridia > TANB77 > CAG-508 > CANRMR01. Next base: position 17,715 of record CANRMR010000007.1, read on the forward strand.
CTTTCATTATTACACTATTTTCTTTTGCAGTTATGTTAGGATTAGGATATATTGGTTTTAAAACATGTAATACGTATTTTAACTTATTAAACTCGTCATTATCCTTTTTGCTAGTTTCTTTCATTTCTACAAAACAAGATATAATTGGAACATTGTTTTTTGCTGAAAAATAGTAAGCACCTTCTTTTAATGGTCTTGGTTTTTTGTAATTAAACCACATTTCTTCTTCTGGATATATTAAAATTAAATTGCCGTCTTTTAATATATTTTTAATTATTTTAGGAAAATCTCTTTTCATATAATTTACTTGGTCAGTTATAGGAATAATATCTGAATAATTTAGGAAAAAACCTATAATACCTTTCATTGCAAAATTTGTTTCTTGGCTGATTATATAAAGCCTTTTTTTATAAATCTTTTTTGCTAATTTTTGAATTATTAAGCTATCTAAAGGATTAAAATGATTGCTTGTTATTATTCCGCCTGTTTCAAGGTCCTTTATATTTTCAAGTCCAACAATTTTTGTATCTTTATGCATAATACTTGTCAAAATAGATATAGTAATCTTTGCTATTTTTGTTTTTAATTTAAAAGATATTTTATTTCTATTTTCTAAATATTTATTTATAATTTTATTTTTTTCTTCTGAAGTTAATTTTGGGTCTCCTAATTCTACTTTTTTGTTATATTCACCTTGCTTGGCTTGCATTTTTATGTTATTTATAACTTCCCCTTTATTTTTTCCAATTACCATACTTGCGTTTTTTCTCCTTTATATTCTATATATTCATATGTACTATTTGTACTTCTTTTTATCATACATTCATGTATTTCATTATGTAATTTTTCTTGTCTTTTCTTTTTACTTATATTTTTGTCTGGTAAAAAAGGCCCATCTACATATACTACAATGCCAGGCTTTTTTCCAAATTTTCTTTTATAATATGTTGTTGTAAATGCAAATGATGCAGCATCACATTCAATAGGAAACTTAAATGATGTATCAGGATATGGTCGTATTTTAGTATAATATGGCCATACATGTGCTTCAGGATATATTACAATGCATTTTTTTTGTTCTATTTTCTTACTTATTGTATCACACATTTTTTTTGTATCATTTATAGAATTAGGTATTGGAATTGCACCTAACATAGGAAGTAATGGTCCAATACCGGCAAGTCCCAAATTTGCTTGGCTTACTATTGTATAAATTCTTTTATTTTTACATACATGTCCTGGTATAAAAACATCTCCTATATTTTGCGTATGGTTTCCATATAAAAAAAATCCTTGTTTTTTATATTTGTTTAATATTTTTCTATTTTTAATTTTTACATGTAAAAAAAACTTGCAATAGAAAAAACTAAGTATATATGCTATTACATATAAAATATTCGAAAAAAATCTATATATAATATTATTATGAATCCATTTGTAATTTTTCTTTATATTATAATCTTGATTTTTATTTTTTACAACATCATCTTCGTATGTTTCATAGTAAATAATTTTTTTGTTTTTCATATATCCCCTAATTTAATATCTTTCATTTTAATATCTTGTTTAATGATTTTTTTAGCTAAATTCGTTAAATTTATTATTACAGATTCATCTTCTTTTCTTTGCTCATCTGTATAATCATCGAATTCCTTTTTCATTAAGTCGTAATATTTAGTTTTTTTAGCATATTTCCAAAATATATCTGCATAAGGAACATCATCATAATACCAAGGCTTCCTTATCATATTATAATGAATAATATGTAATTTCTCTTGTGGAATTTTTGTACCATAGTCTGGCATTTTATCCCAAGATTCATGAATATATTTTATTTTATCTTTGCATAGAATATTTAAGTAATCTTGATCTGGCGCTATTACTTCTAAATTGTATTTTAAAAGTAAATATATAAATTTTTTTTCTATTTTTTCTTGTCTCATTCCTTTTAAATTCATTACAAGCATTCCAGAATTTATATAATTTTGTGGCTCTATACCTAAAGCTGCTATTGAATATTCCCTAAAGACTTCACTATCATTTACAGTAGAGTCTTTTGTAGCAATTAATAAATTATCTCCTATATCCATTTCATATAATTTTGCAACATCATCTAAAATAACCATATCTGCATCTAAGTAAATTGCCTTTTCATAAGGTGGAAATAAACTAGGAATAAATAATCTGTAATAAATAGCAATACTATAATAATCTCTTAACCTAAGCCTTAATTCTTTTTCCAAGTTATGCAAAGATTTGCTAATATTCTTAAAATTTATTTTAACATTTTCAGTTTCCATTAGTTTTAATTTTTCTTGATTATTTAAACAAATTCCCATATTTAATATAATAATTTTATAGGTATGATTCTTAGTTGTATGCTCTATAAGCGAACAAATTGCTACTGCTAAATATGGTACATAATTATCATCACAAGAGAAAAAAATTGGTATTTCTTGATTAATATTCATTTCTACACTACTATCCCCCTATTACTGCAACTTTTCTTAGCATCTATGTATTCTTCATATACATCATCATAATCATTTATTTTCATAACTTTATGCATTTTATCTATCTCCCATGGTTTTATATTTCTTGGCCTTATAATAGGAAAATATAATAATTGCATACTAAAATGTCTTATTACAGTTTCTTTATTTCTTTTATATTGTTCATTATACTTATCTTCAAGAATAAGTTTATTTTCGCAACATTTATTTAAAGCTGTTTGGTCTGGTAAAACCATCCTTTTATTCATACACATTTTTCTACATTTTTCAAAAGAACCTTTTTTTCGAATATTATCTAAATTCATAAGTAAAACACCTGAATTTAAATAATTATAATCTATCCATTTTCTTCCAATAAAATCTCTTGCTGCAGCAATTTCATAATTTGACATATCAATTTCATATAATGTATTAATATCTTTATAGCAAACTATATCTGTGTCTAAATACAGTATTTTATCAGGTAATATTTCTATTTTGTCACTTAATATCCTTAAAAAAATATAAGGAGTATAATGTGTTTTCCTGTTTTTGTTATTTATCATTTCTTCTTTATAAATATTTGTTGCATCAACTAAAGTAATTTTACTTTGAGTATTTATTTCTTTTATTTTATTTTCAATTATTTGACAATGATTTTTTGTAATTGGTTTAAACGTTTCATTTATATCTGTTAAATCCATTGTCATTAAATAAACGTTTAATGCCTCCTTTGTATGTTTGCTAATAGATATTAATGATATTAACATACCATCAAATACTCTATCATTGCCACAAAACATTAAATTAATCATATATATTTATCCTCTTTTATTTTTTATACTTTAATATAATTTTAATCTCCCTCTAATTTTACCTCTTTTTTATTCATAAATGCAAGAGCTAATAATCCAGCAATTATTGGTAAATAACATGTATAAATTCTCCAGAAAAATATTGCCAAATTTAAACCTGTTATAAATATTGTTCTATAAAAAATGTTAAATCCACTTTCTGCACCAAGTCCAGACCCTGGAGTTGGTATAAAAGACATAACCAATAATAAATATGTTTGCACCAATAATATTTGCATATATGTTGTTCCGCTATTACCAAATGATTTATAAATCATAAAAGGTATCGAAAAGTATGCTATAAATTGAATTAATTGAACTAAATACATTTTAATTATCGTTAATTTTTGACCTTTCATTTTTCTAAATTGTATACTATAGTTCGAAACACTTTCATCAATTTTTTGCAAAGTAGCTTCTAAATCTTTTATTAGATAGCGCCTTCCAATTTTTATTTTAGATACTAATTTAACTATTGGTCTTACTATTTTTAATATTATGTTTTTATTTATTCCAGCAACAAATATAAATACAGTAGCAATTAAATTCATAAAGAAGCCCAATAATACAATCCATATGTAATTACCAAATGTTACATTAAAAAAGCCTAAATTTGTTAGTAAAAAAATTAGTGCAAAAGAAAACAATCCAACTTGATATACAACAAATTTCATCATTAATGCTGAAAATGTATCGCTAGCTCTTAATCCATATTTACTTAGCATATATGCTTGAAATGGCTGACCACCAGAACTAAACGGAGTAATATTGTTAAAAAACCTGCCTATAATGTTTGATTCTAATGAAAGTGTATATTTATGTTTTGGATACATTTTCTTTAGTGGTATATGAAATACTAACGCTTCTGCTACATATTCAATTATTAAACAAATAAATCCTGCAAGTATCCATTTATAATCTGCTGCTTTTAATGTGTTTGTTATATTTTCTATGCCATCTACATTAATTATATATATAATTAGTCCAATAAGTACACAAACTATAAATACAATATTTAATATCCTAGATAGCTCGACTTTTTTTTGCAATTTTTTCTCCCCCAATATAATATCGGAATATATTTTACCAAATTTCGAAAAAATATTCAATATTATTTTACAGTATTATTTTATTTAATTAGTTTTGTATTTTATAAGTCATCTACAGTTTGCTTATCTTGTCCTTCTATTGGTTGTAATAAAGAAAAAATATCTACTATTTCTTTAGGTATATCTATAATTTCTTCTTTTTCTATTTGTCCATAATGAATTAATTCTAAAGATGTAAATGCACTTTTTATTGTTTTTATTAATAAAGTATTACTATCTGTATCAGAAATTATAGGTGGCATATGTCCTTTTCTTTCCAAAAGTGTTAATTTTGCAATTATCTTATTTATTTCTAATAATTGTTCTTTATTTAGTACTTTATGATTAATAATTCTTGCAACTGGCTGTTTATATCTAATTTTCTTTTTAAGCTTTGCATTATTAAAGTTTAAAACTTCTTTTGATTTGTATCTTACTTTTATTTTATTTTTTATTTCATCTAATGTTTTACTATTATCAATTTCAAATAATGTCTCTTTTAACTTGCTATCAATATTTACATCTGAAATGTATTTATTTATTATCTTCTCTATTTCATCTAACATATATTGTCCTGCAAAAATAACTTTTTCTCCAAATTCGTTTTTAGGAACTTTTATCATTATATATTTATCTTTATAAAGTCCTCTTCCATATGATATAGAAACATTACTATTGCATGATAAAGATATACAATTTGTATCTTTTCTATAATGCTCTTTTATATGATCATAAATTTGTTCTAAGCTTATTTTATCCTCTTTATTATACTTAGGTTTTTCGTTTTGCAAATTTTCTTTATACCTTTGTCTATCTGTTCTTATTTTTTCTAAATTTCCATTTTTATCTAATATTATACCTTCTTCTAAATCTTTAATATCTGCCATATTTAAAGCACGAAAAAAATAATAATTTTCATTATCTTTTATTAAATTAAAATTATAAATATCAAATATTTTATTCATAGGCAACATTTTCCTTTAAGTTTTCAAAATAATCTTTCATATCATTATTTCCTTTTTTTGTTTATTATATAATAAACAAAAAAAGTTTTCAATAAAGTATTACAATTGGCATATCTAAAACTGAAATTAATTAAAATCAAAATTTAAATATGCATATTTCTTTGTTTTATAATTCAAAGCTTTTTCAATGTCTTTCTTTGCAATATCAGAAAATTCATCAATCCTAATAAACTTGTCCTCTGAAATTTTTACTAATGGATTAATATATCTTATTTTTATTTTATCTATACCAACACAATATACACCATCTACTTTTGTATCGGATTCATTTATTGCTGTAGCATTTTTCCATAATTCAAAACATTTTGCAATATTATCTTGTTTACAATTACTTATTATTTCTATTACTTCTTTTTCAGATAAGTTATATAAATCATTTATTGTTATTAATTTTTTTTCAGACATTTTTTTCATAATATCTGCTAAAAATTGCAACGAAAATTTAGTTTTATTTCTAATATACATAGAAGATAGAATACTCATTGTATGTACAAACTTTTCTGCAAATTCTTTATTTTTAAAACCAAGTTCTTCTATTTTCTCTTCATTTTTTTGAATTTCTATATCATTGTAGATTTCTTCTATTTCGGTTAATCCCCATATTTTTTCTGTTGCTCCTAGCCCATTTGAAAGCGTATATTCTAATCTATCTGCAGATAATTGTGGTGTATTATTATCTGCTATAGGATATATATGGTAATTATCGACTTCTTCTATTTTTATATCATCTCTTTTTAATAATTTCATTATTTCTTTAGAGTCTTTTATAATTTTGGTAGTTAACTCTTCTGTAGACTCTTGTTTTTCATAATCTTTGTTCATAAAATCAATACTATGCTTAAAAACTGGAGTTGCTATATCGTGAAAAAGTCCAGCTAGTGTTTGTTTTTTATCTTTTGTAAAATGCCAAATAATTAAACTAACTGCAACACTATGATCTAAACTTGAATACCACATTGAATTATACATTTTAGAATATATCGTTCCACAAGATACACTAATTTCGTTTTGCTTTTGCATTTCAGGAGTGTTTATATAATCATATAAAAAATTTGGTATTTCATCAGATAAAATATTAAAATACTTTTTTATAGTTTCATTTAAATTTCCAAAATAATCTTTCATATCATTCTTTCCTTTCTCTTTGCTATTATATAATAAATAAAAAAAATTTTCAATACCAAGAAAAGCGGCTTGTAGCCGCTTTTTCTAATTATTACATCCGCAATCATCATTATCCTTTTTGTTTATAGGTTTCATATCATTCATGCAAAATTTCTTTTGTGCTAATTTATCTTGAACTCCTCTTAATGCTTCTCCAAATCTTTGGAAGTGTACCACTTCTCTTTCTCTTAAGAAACGAAGTGGATCAATTACATCTGGATCATCCCTACATAAATCTATTAATTTTTCGTAAGTTGCTCTTGCTTTTTGTTCTGCTGCTAAATCTTCTTGAAGATCTGCTATTGGATCACCTTTTACTGCTAATACTGCTGCTGTAAAAGGATATCCAGCTGCAGCTTGTGGATATACACCTACACCATGGTCTGTATAGTAAGCTCCTAATCCATATTTTTCTATTTCCTCAATTGAAGCTCCTTTTGTTAATTGGTGTACTATTGTTCCTACCATTTCCAAATGTGCAAGTTCTTCTGTTCCTATGTCATTCAATATTGCTTTGGCTTTTTGGTCTGGCATACCAAATCTTTGTGATAAATAACGAAGTGATGCTGCAAGTTCACCATCTGGTCCTCCATACTGTGATATTATAAATTTTGCAAGTTTTGGGTTTGGACACTTAATGTTAATTGGATATTCTAGTGCTTTGTTATAAGTCCACATTAAAAATTCCCCCTTTCCCATGGCCATGGTTCTTCTAGCCATCTCCATTTATTACATGGGTATTTTATGGTTAAAGGACCATATACTTTTTGATATTGATCTTTTAATGCTTTTACATCTTTGCAATATTCTTTGTGCAAGCATAATGCTTTTTCATCTTCTGGATGTGTATCCAAATATAGTGCAAGCTCTATAATTGCAAAGTCTAATTCTCTTATTTTCATCATCATTTCTCTTCTTGTGCTATCAGGACAATTGTCACAGTTACAATTGCAATTATCTAAATTTGTGTTATCATCTATCATTTGTTACATCCCTCCCCTATTTTATTTGTTGCTTCAATATATGCAATTTCTTCCATAGATTGACCAGGTCTATATGGGCTTACAAGTTCTGGAAAAATTGTTCCCATTTTTAAACCTACAGAAGGTATGAATGTTTTTTGCATTTTTTGAATTGGTACATAACTTTGTGCAAGCATTGGATTTGTTGGTAATCCATTATCTTCTTCATCAAATCCACAGTCACATTCATTATCACACATATTTTTGCAATTACAGTTTCCAACATTGTTACATGCTGTCTCGAACATATCTTTGTTATAATTATCTAAGCAATTATTATAACAACAACATTTTCTTCTTCTATAATTGTACATTTTTATTCCTCCTTTTTTTGTTATACTACATAATATGATAAAATGAAAAAAGAAGTTACTACTTACTTTATTGTAGTAACTTCTTTTTATATTTAAAAAGTTATAAATTAAGTACAAAATTATAAAATGTCCGCTTTTGCTTTTTAAATTATAATTTTATTATTTTTTCCCAACTTAATTCTTCTTTTCCAAAATGTCCATAATTCGTTGTTTTTTTATAAATTGGTTTTTGCAAGTCTAAATATTTAATAATTCCCATAGGAGTTAAATCAAATTTTTCTTTAATAATATTAATAATTTCATCTTCTGGTATTTTATTTGTTCCAAATGTATTTATATAAATTGACATTGGCTCTTTCATTCCTATTGCATAAGACACTTGCAATTCACATTTATCAGCATAATTATTTGCTACTATATTTTTTGCTATATGCCTCATCATATACGCTGCACTTCTATCTACTTTACTAGCATCTTTACCAGAAAAAGCTCCTCCACCATGTCTTGCATATCCACCATAAGTGTCTACTATTATTTTTCTTCCAGTTAATCCTGTATCTCCTAAAGGTCCGCCAATTACAAATCTTCCTGTTGGATTAACATATATTTTAGTATTATTATCAATGTATTTTTGCGGTATAACTTTTTTAATTACTTTTTCTATTATATCATTTCTCATATTTTCAATATCTGTACCTTCTTCATATTGGTTAGATATTAAAATAGTTTCTATTCTTTTTGGCATATCACCTTGATATTCCACTGTTACTTGTGTTTTTCCATCAGGTCTTAAATATTCTAATTCCTTTGTTTTTCTAACTTCAGATAATCTTTTTGATAATTTATGTGCCATATTTATTGCAAAAGGCATATAATTTTCTGTCTCATTAGTTGCAAAACCAAACATTATTCCTTGGTCTCCTGCTCCACCTTCATCTACACCTAAAGCAATATCAGGGCTTTGTCTAATAATTTCAATATCAACTTCACATGTATTTGGATTAATATCAAGCATTTCACTTCCATAACCAATTTCTTTAATTGCATTTCGCACAGTTTGCTCAACATTTACTTGAGCTTTACTTGTAACTTCACCTGAAACTACTATTTTATTTTTTGTTGCAAAAGTTTCAATTGCAACTCTTGAATTTGGATCTTGTTTTAAATATTCATCTAATAAAGAATCTGAAATATAATCGCATAATTTATCAGGATGTCCTTCAGTTACACTTTCTGAAGTAAAATAATATTTTTTTTGCATTGCTTTTCTTCCTTTACTATATATAAATCTATTCATTTTTTCCATGACAATTTTTATATTTTTTTCCGCTTCCGGCAAAAGCATGGGTCATTTCTTCGTATTTTTGGCTGTGTATTTACAACAGTTTCTGTTTTTCTATTTCCATCTACATCATTTATATGCTCTAATGCTGCATTTGTAATTTGTGCTGTTTGACTACGTTTTATTTCACCTTGTTTATGAATATTTAGTAATATTTTTGTAACATCTATTTTAATATCATTAATCATTTGGTCAAACATATCAAATCCTTCTATTCTGTATTGAACTACAGGATCTTTTTGTCCGTAAGCACGAAGTCCGATTCCATCTTTTAGTTCATCCATTGCATCTATGTGATCCATCCATTTTTGATCTACAACCTTTAGCATAACTACTCTTTCTAATTCACGTAAATCATCTGAGCCGATTTCTTGCTCTTTTTCTTCATATTTTTCATGCGCTTTTTCTTTTAATTCTTGTGTTAGTTCTTCAACATCTATTTTTTCTTTTTTAATAGATTCTAATTCTTGCACACCTAAAATTGTTTTTACTTCTTGCATAAATGCTTCTTTATTAATATTTGCTTGTTCTGCTTCGTAATAGCTTTGAACTATTGCTTCTGCAGTAGAATCTATCATATTTATAATATTGTCATGTATATTATTGCCATCTAATACTTCTCTTCTTTGTTTATATATAATTTCTCTTTGTGTATTCATAACATCATCAAATTGCAATACATTTTTACGTATACTAAAGTTTTTACCCTCTACTCTTTTTTGTGCTTTTTCAACTGCATTAGATATCATTTTGGCTTCAATTGGCATATTTTCATCTGCACCTAATGTGTTAAATACATTAGTAATCATATCTCCACCAAAAATTTTCATTAAATCATCATCTAATCCAATGTAAAATCTAGATTGTCCAATATCACCTTGACGTCCACTACGTCCTCTTAACTGATTATCAATTCTTCTAGATTCATGTCGTTCTGTACCAATAATTTTAAGACCACCAGCAGCTATTACTTTTTCTTTTTCTTCTTTAATAGTTTGGTCATATTTTTCTACTAATTCTTTAAATACTTTTCTTGCTTTTAATATTTCCTCATTATCAGTCTCATTATATGTATTGGCCTCTTCTATTATTTCTATTGGATACTTTTGTCTTCTCATTTCTTGTTTTGCTAAGAATTCAGAATTTCCTCCTAGCATAATATCTGTACCACGTCCAGCCATATTAGTTGCAATTGTAACTGCACCATATTTACCAGCTTGCGCTATAATTTCTGCTTCCTTTTCATGATACTTTGCATTTAATACTTCATGCTTAATTCCTTCTTTTTTAAGAATACTACTTAATTTTTCAGATTTTTCAATAGATACAGTACCTACTAAAACTGGTTGTCCTTTTTTATGGCTTTCTTTAATATCTTCTACAATTGCTCTGAATTTTGCTTGCTCATTTTTGTAGATAACATCATTTTCATCTTTTCTAATCATTGGTTTATTAGTAGGAATTTCTATAACATCTAAATTATATATTTCTCTAAATTCTGCTTCTTCTGTCATTGCAGTACCTGTCATTCCAGATAGTTTTTCATACATTCTAAAATAATTTTGGAATGTAATCGTTGCAAGTGTTTTTGATTCATCTGCAATATGAACATGTTCTTTTGCTTCAATTGCTTGATGAAGACCATTGTTGTATCTTCTTCCATACATGATTCTTCCTGTAAATTCATCAATAATTAACACTTCTCCATCTTTAACAATATAGTCTATATCTTTTTTCATAATACCATATGCTCTTAATGCTTGGTTAATATGATGAACTAACTCTGAATTGTCTAAATCATTTAAATTTTCTAATCTAAATTCTTCTTCTGCTTTCTTTATACCTTTTTGCGTAAGTGAAGCAGACTTTGCTTTTAAGTCTACAATATAATCATAATTTTCGTTATCTTCTGCTTGTTCATAGTCTTTTACATCTTCTTCTACAATTACTTTAGCCTGCAATCTTTTAACAAAATCATTTGCTTTTTTATATAATTCAGAAGATTTATTTGCTCTTCCTGAAATAATTAATGGAGTACGAGCTTCATCAATTAGTATACTATCAATTTCATCGACAATTGCATAATTTAGTCCTCTTTGTACTGCTTGCTCTTTATATATAACCATATTATCTCTTAAGTAATCAAATCCAAATTCATTATTTGTACCATAAGTAATATCACAATCATATGCTTCCTTTTTTGCCTTTGGATCCATACCACTAATTGCAAGTCCAACTGACATTTTTAAAAATTTATATAATTTTCCCATCCATTCGCTATCTCTTTTTGCTAAGTAATCGTTTACTGTAACAACATGAACACCTTTTTTAGTTAGGGCATTTAAATAAACAGGTAGTGTTGCAACTAATGTTTTACCTTCACCAGTTTTCATTTCAGCAATTCTACCTTGATGCAAAATAATACCACCTATTAATTGCACATCAAAATGTCTCATTCCAAGTACTCTTTTTGAAGCTTCTCTAACAGTTGCAAAAGCTTCTGGTAATAAGTCATCTAATGTTTCTCCTTCTTCTAATCTTTTTCTAAATTCAATTGTCTTATTTGATAATTCTTCATCAGATAATTTCTGCATTGATTCTTCAAGTGCATTTATTTTTTCAACAATTGGCATAACTCTTTTTACTTCTTTTTCGCTGTATCCTCCAAATATTTTACTAAATAATCCCATTGTTCTACAGTCCTCCTTGTTTAATATAATCTTTTTTATCATATCACTAAAACTAATATTTAGCAATAAAAAATTAAAAAAAAATGGAAGTTTATACTTCCATTTGACTTCCTAAGAAACCTGCAGCAGATTGAACTACTTTAAGCTCTGCTTCTCCCATTTTTTTATTTGGTTCTTTTGAAAGTAATATAACACTTCCAATAACATCTCCTTGTGAAATAATAGGATAAACCACTTGAGCATTATATCTTCTTTCTCTATTATCATTTTTTGTAACTGGAATTGCAATTTCGTTATTATCTTGACTTGTATATATCTCCTTATCTTCCATTAGTTGTTCTAATTCTTGAGATAAATCTTGTTCTAGAAATTCTTTTTTTGGTCCTCCAGAAACTGCAATTACTGTATCCTTATCTGTAATACATGCAATATGTCCTGTCGTTTTAGCTAAAGTTTCTGCATATCCTGTTGCAAACTCAGAAAGTTCACCAATTGGAGAATATTTTTTAAGTATTACTTCTCCTTCTTTATCTGTAAATATTTCTAAAGGGTCTCCCTCTTTAATTCTTAATGTTTTTCTTATTTCCTTAGGAATAACAATTCTTCCTAAATCATCAATTCTTCTAACAACACCTGTTGCTTTCAATTTTTTCCCTCCTTTTTCAATTTATGTCTACTATTATTGTTGCAAAAAAGGAAAAAATTATTCATTTTTTGTAAATAATTCATTTTAAAAATAAAATTTAATTTTTACCTATCATTTTACAATATTTTTGCAAAATTTTTATCCTTTATTTTCATTTTAATATTTATTAGGGTATGCCTTTGTAGATAGGGCAAACAGAGGCGTTTGCCCCTACATTTGTTTTGTTTGGTTTGTTAATTTTTAACATTTTCTTTTCTTCCTATCATTTACACATTTTTTCTGGGCAAAGGTTTTATAAATTTTAAAAATATGTAAACAAGGAATCGAACGAAATTTAAGCCTAGAAATTCTTATGAAAATTTTTTAGGGAATCTCACCTACTGGTGAGGGCGCTGAAAAATTTTCATTAGAATTTATGCGTAAATTTTCGTAAGTGACGAAGTTTACCATTATTTTTAAAATTTATAATCCTTTGCTTTTGCGATAAATAAAAAATTTTTCTAAAATTTATGTTATTAAAAATAAAATATTTTTTTAATAATTTTTCTATTTCTTTCGACAAATTATGATATTTTTTTTATTTTCTTTTTGTTATGATATTTTCAAAATAAAATATATTAAAATAAAGAGGGATAAGATTATGAGTAAACTATATAAAAAGTATTTAGAATTAAAATCAAAAAGCACCAATTCTACAACTTTATACCTTTTCAAGTCTGGTATTTTTTATATCTTTTTAGATAAAGATGCAGAAATTGCTAGTAATTTATTGCATCTAAAGTTAACAAAATTAAATGATAGTATATATAAATGTGGTTTTCCTGCAACACATATTGATAAATACATGCAAATGTTAGAATTATCTAATTATAATGCTCTGATTATAGATGACACAACAATAACAACACCTACAAATTATTTATTAAATGAAGAACTTAAAGAATTTATAAATAACTTTCTAAGCAAAGATATAGATTACTTATCTGTATCTGATGCTTATCAATTGTTATATGATACTAAAAAAATATTTATTAAAATAAAAAATTGATTTTTTTTTTATTAAATTAAATTACAAAGCAATATTCCTAATATAAAACGGAGGTCAAATATGGTTAAAAATTGTATTAATAATAGTACTAACAATACTAACAGCACAGATAGCAATTTAATTATATATCAAAAATATTTAGAATTAATATATTATTCCAACGATTTAGTTAGAAAATATCCTAAATGTGAGCAATTTGCTCTTGTTAAAGAAATTAAAAATTCATTATACTCTGGTCTAAGGTATATAATGTATGCTATTAAGATGTTTAACAAAGTAGACAAAATAAAATATTTAAATGAATTAGACATACAATTAAGTCTTTTAAAAGTACATTGTAGATTATCATATAAATATAAATATATTTCTATTCAAAATTATCAAACCTGGAGTAATCATATTACAAATATATGTAATATGTTAGGAGGATGGATAAACTCATGCAAAAAAAGATAAAAAATTGTTTTTATAAAAAATTAACTTTTGAAAAATTACTCCAAGCTCATAATAGAGCAAAAAAACATAAAACATATAAAGCTGAAGTAATAAAATTTGAATTAAATTTAGAAAATAATTTAATTAATTTGTTAAATACAATAAAGAATAGAAAATATAGAGTTGGAAAATACCATACCTTTAAAATTTATGAACCAAAAGAAAGAATTATAAAAGCACTACCTTATGTAGACAGAATAGTTCACCAATGGTATGTAGAAGAATTTATTAAACCATTTATTCTCCCTAAATTTATTAGTAATTCATATGCATGTTTAGAAAATAAAGGTACACATAAAGCTGCAAGTAAGGTACAAGAAAATCTGCAAAAATTTAAGAGAAACAATGGTGATTTTTGGATTTTAAAGTGCGATATTAGAAAATTTTTTTATAGTATAAATCCAAATATTTTATTTTCTATAATGGAAAAATATATTGCTGATAAAGAATTACTTAATTTTACAAGATTACTTATTTTTGATGGAAGACAAAAAGATGAAACAATTGGTATTCCAATAGGAAATTATACTAGTCAATATTTTGCAAATATTTATTTAAATGAACTTGATCAATATATTAAAAGAGTTTTAAAAAATACAACATTAGTACGATATATGGATGATTTTGTTCTTTTAGCTAAAACAAAGCAAGACTGTATTTATTTAAAAAAAGAAATTAGCAACTTTTTAGATAAAAATTTACAATTACAATTAAATGATAAATCTAAATACTATCCTTATAAAATGGGAGTAAATTTTTGCGGATATAGAATTTTTTGTACACATAGGTTATTAAGATTAAGCAGTAAAAAGAAAATTAAAAACAAAGTAAAGAAATGGAACAAAGAATATCATAACAATTGCATAGATTATAAATATGCATTGCAAAGTATTAATTCTTGGCTTGGACACTCTTCTTTTTGTAATTGTTATAATTTGCAAAACAAAATACTTAATTCATGTGATTTTTTATTTACAGATAAAACATATTCTATAATAACAGATAACCTAATAAAAAATATAGAGGAATTTAATAAGAACCTGACATGAAATAGCAAGCAATGCTCGCAGTCGTGTACCCAGAACCTTGTTGTACTTACAATAAGTAAATTTATGGACAACGCATATAGTTGCCCATAAATTTTATAACTTTGGACGTTCGCCATTTTACTACAAGAACAAAGTTACTGTTAATGTGTTTATGATACAAGAACATGCTTATACCAAAGGAAGTAAACTTCTTTGATATAAATCCAGTTGCTACATTTATTGTGTGTAATTTAACTCTCGGTGGTGTCCGTAAACAACCACCCATCTGGGACAAGAAACCTTTATGTTTCTTTGTATATCGAAGTGCTAGGGCACAACCACAACTGGACGGAAACCGATAATTGTTGTTGGCATTGCCGTTATTGCCATTAGAAGCAAAAACACCAGCATTGCTACTATTCCACCAATTGCCTCCACGTTTCAAGAAAGGTTGCGAAGTAACAGTTTACTCCCTATATATTCAAAACAAGAATAATATATTTTATTATTTCTTGTGTTGATATATCTTACCCGTATTTAATTATTTCTTTATGTATACTCTGTGCCGAAAAAAGGGCATAAGTTGCGAGGAAAGATTCAAAGTGCTAGGGCACAACCACAACTGGACGGAAACCGATAACTGTAGTAGGCATTGCCGAGATCGCCATCAGACGCAAAAACACCAGCACCGCTACTAAACCACCAAAAGCCTCCACGTATCAAGAAAGGTAGCGAAGTATTACCAATTAGTGCATAGTCGCTATTATAATAACTTCTTCCATAATCTGCACTTGTAAATGTTTCATTTTTTCCCCATTCATAATTACCATCATTTTTTTTACCATAGTATGAATAATCCTTTATTACTTCATACATTGCATCTCCTTTTTTGTCTTTCATTAGATTATATCTATCATCTGTTATTTCTTTTCTTGTTTTATTATTTTCTTTTCCTGAATCCCAAAATGTATTATCTTTTGATTTTTCTTTTTCTGTATCACTTACTTCATACTTATCCCAATATTTTGTGTATTTACTATCTAAATTATTGCTTGGAAATATATCAGTTGTCCCAGACCATGATAAATTACTATTTCCATTATCCCAATATGCTGCTACATATTCCCATGCTCCTCCATTTAAATCATATATTCCTGTTTCATTTCCTGTTGTACTTTGGTTTGTATTTGTTTTGTAATTTTGTCCTGCTGAGTATGAATGGTATTTTGTTGTATTATCACCATTTTCTGTATATGATTGATCTGAATCGCAAAATGCAGGTACTACTCCATATTGTGAGGCAGATAAATATGCTATTGCTCCCCATTCATTATTTTTTGTTAAGTGTGTATTTGCTGAAGTAGGTAGCCCATAAACATTATTATCTTTATTCATATTATAGCAATTTAAAAATGCATTTCCTACTCTTATATATCTCCATGTTTCTGCATTTGGTACAATTTTTATTGTTTTGTTTTCTATTGTATCGTTATTTGTTGTGGTATTTTTATTTTCTTCCTTCATGCTTGCTTCAAATTTTGCAACCCATATTCCTGTTAGCTTTTCTCCTCCAAATGTAAATGCTGGGTGTACTATTTTTGGTGTTGCCTGTCCAACTTTTGCATCTTCTGTTTTATAGTCTGTCGGATATGTTTTTGCATTTATGTCTTTGTTTGTTGTTCCTACTAAAAACGTTACATCTGTTATGTTTTGTGTTGTTCCTTCTCCACTATCTACCTGTTGTTTATATTTTACTATACTGTATGCATATCTTGGTATCCATACAAACATACTTCCTAGATCTTTTTCTTCTATAGTTTGTCCTACTGTTGCTTTGGCTTGACCTTCTCCTAAAGTTTCTTTAGTTGTGTATTTTCCATCGCTTAACATTACATTTGCCCATTTTTTTCCTTCTTTGTAGCTATACCAATCTTTATCGCTTTCTTCACATATTACCCAGTTTGTTCCATTGTATTTTATTGGTATCATTCCTTCTATTAGTTTTGGTTTGTTTACCCCTTCATCTAAATTATATTCTTTTGAGTTTATTCCCTCTAGTTCTCTATATGTGTCGTCTAAATGCTCTTGTTCTTTTTGGGCTGAGTCTTTGTATTTGTCTACTGCCTCTTTACTTTTTACAAATATTCCATTTTGTCCTAGGGCTAGGTTTAGGCTTACTCCGGCTAGGATTATTAGGATAATCACTGTAATTACGAGAGCGACAAGGGTTATTGCGTTTGGGCGGACAGAGGCGTTTGCCCCTACATTTGTTTTGGTATTCCTTACGTTTTTTTCTTTTTTTATTTTGTTCGTTTTTAACATTTTTCTTCTCCTCCTTGTTTTACAACATTTTTATTTTTTATCATTTTCATTAGAATTTATGCGTAAATTTTCGTAAGCGACGAAGTTTATCATTATTTTTAAAATTTATAATCCTTTGCTTTGCTATAAATAAATAATTTTTCTAAAATTTATGTTATTAAAAATATAAGATATTTTTTTGTGGTTTTTGGGCAGACAGAGGCGTCTGCCCCTACACCTGTATGATATTTTTTTGTGGATTTCTGGGCACGGTGCCCCTACATGCACATTTGTTTTTGTACATGCGTTAAATTTTTTAAATGCAAAAATAGAACCAAATTCCATTTTGGCATTTTGATTTTTTATATCAAAAATACACAAATGGAACTTAGTTCTATTTGTTTTTTATCTATTCTATTTACATTATTTGACTTTTTTTCTTTTAATATATTACTTGTGTGTGTGTGTGTGTGTGTGTGTGTGTGTACTCCTGCAAGGGTTTTAGCGTTTACTTTTATTTTCATTTGTTTCTTTCTCCTCTTTTTCTTTCTTTTTATATTTATTTTTATATCATAACATTTTGTCTTTTGCAATATTTTTGGAAAAAATTTTTTTTGCATTTCTTAATTTTTATTTTAATATTTATTAGGATATGCCTTTGTAGATGGGCAGCAGGGGCGTCTGCCCCTACATGTGTTTTTTAAATACCTATTGATAATTTTAATTTTTTAATTTCACTTTTACTTAAACCCGTAATTTCACTTATGTCTTCTATTAACATTTTTTTATTTAGCATTTTTTTGGCTGTTTTGCGTTTTTCATTTTTTTCTCCTTGTACAATTCCTTCTGTAATTCCAGCCTCTCTTTCTTTTTCAAATTCTTTTATCCAACACTCTCTTGCTGTCATAATGCTATCCCCTCCCTTCCAATCATATTTTTTAATTATCTTGTCTATCTTTTCTTTTTCTAGTCTTGCACTTAGTATGTATCTTGTTATGTCTTGCATTTTTTTGGCTTTTTCTTCTGTGTTGCATTCTTTTGCTATTTGTTCTAACACTTCTATTAATTTTTCTTTTGTTTTGCTTTTTTCTATTAAAAATGCATATGACACTTTACTGTTTAATTTTAGCAACTCTTCATTTGTGTAGTTATTTATGTTTATTATTTTATATTCTATATTTATATAGTTTTTTTGCTCTTTATATTTTATTTCTTTTTCTTTTAGTTTTGTTTCTGCTGTCCATTTTCCTTCTCCTGTATATATTACTATTGGTATTATTTTTGGTATTTTATATTCTTTTGTTTTTATTTTTTCTTTATCTATTATATCGTTTAATATTGTTGTGTAATAATTTAATATTCTATATATCATTGAGTAGTCTATTTTTGATTGGTGTTCTACTAGATAATATATTTCCTTATTTTTTTGTTTGTATAATATGTCTATTTCTTTTGAATAATAGTTTTTTGTTATAAATGAGTTTTTTATCTGTTCTACATTGGTTTCTTTTATTTTTTGACTTTCGTTTTCTGCAATAAAGTAATTTATGAATTCACTAAATTCTTTTGGTGTATTTAGTACATCTTTTATTAGTTTATCATGTGGTTTATTAGTTCCTCCATATTCATATGTTTCTTCTGTTTCTTGCAATATTATTGGTATTAGTTTTTTTCTTACTATGTCTTCGTATTTTTCGTATTGTTCGTACATTTTACCTCCTTTTGCTTATTGACAACATTATAGCATCTCTTTTAATTATTTGTCAATATGTGCATGTTTTATTTTTTTAATTTTTGGAAATTTAATTGCTGATTTGCAATTTTTAGATTTAATAATTTAATTTTACTATTATTTTTTCATTTGTCAAGAAAAACTTTTCGACATTTTTTGCGGTCTGAATTTTAGAGTATGCCTCTGTAGATAGGGCAAACAGAGGCGTTTGCCCATACATTTTAAATATCTATTGATAGTTTTAATTTTTCAATTTCACTTTTGCTGTGGTTTGTTTATTTAATATTTTCATTCAAATAATATTTTATTAATTTAATATATTCATCTTGTGCATTTAAACAAGTATCAAGCAAATATCCTTTTTCATTTTTGTATTCTTTTAATCCTCTATAATAAAATAATTTATCTTTATCTAAAATTATAAAAGGAATTATATTATTTTTTAAACATTCTTTAAACATAATTATTCTTCCAACTCTGCCATTGCCATCTTGGAAAGGATGAATTTTTTCGAATCTAAAATGAAATTCTACTATTTCTTTTATTGTTATTTGTTTTAATGAATTATACCATTTTATTAATTTAGTCATATCTTTTGGTGTTTGACTAGGTGTTGATGTTTTCATATTTCCTGCTTCATTTATTACCTTTTTATACTCTCCTACCATAAACCATTCTTTCCTACTATCCATAGTTCCTTCTTTTAGAATTTTATGAAATTCTTTAATAATATCTTCTGTTAAATTTTTATTCGCTATATCAAGCATATAATCAACCAATTTAAAGTGATTAGCTGTCTCTAATATATCATCTACACTTGCTACTGTTTCTTTTTCAAACAAAATTGAATTTGTTTCAAAAATATATCTTGTTTGATCTTCTGTTAATTTACTGCCTTCAATATGGTTTGTATTATATGCAAAAATAATTTGAGTATTATGATATAGATTACCTTTTAATTTCATATCTTTTTGTTCTTTTAATATTTTTAGTATATTTATTTTTGAAATATCAAAATCATCTTTATCTTTTAATAATTCGTCTATTGTTATTCCAAAAATCTCTGATAATTTTTTTATTGCTTCTATGTTTGGTTCTAATGCTCCAGCTTCATATTTAGATACAGTAGCAGGTTTTACGCCTAAAATTTTAGCAATATCATTTTGGGTCATATTATTATTTTCTCTATATAATTTTATTTTTTCTCCTAACATAATAAAAACTCTCCTTTTTTTACTATAATACTATTATATCATAGTATTTCTAAAAAGGAAAGTTTTATTTTTATTTTTTGCTTATTTATTTCTAAAAAGGTATGTTGTTTTTTAGTCTATATTTATATATAAAGTCGGGCGAGAGCCTGTTTCGCTGCCGTAGTCGATGAAGATAGGATAATCATAGGAGCGATAACTCGCACCTGTGGTGACCGAATCGTCACGATAGAAACAACCACCACGAATAACACGGTATTCCTCGTCGTACGCTTCCTGTGTCCACTCGAATAAATTTCCAGCCAAATCATATATATTGTTTGCTTTTGTATTTTCTGATCCTCCTGTTGGTATTATATATCCATTTTCAAATTTTTCACCATCATACGAATAAAATCCATCAAAATTATGACTTTCACTATTATCCCAAGTATATGTTACATCATCTTTTGTAAATTCCATACCCCAACTTGTGTATTTATACAGTTCAGTGCCATTTTCGTCATAGAATGTGTATAAATTTTCTTCATTATCATATTCAACACGACTAAACTCATGTCCTGTTTTTTCAGGTCCTTCTTCTGATTCTTTCCATGTAAATGATGATGTTATGTAATTTCCCCAATCTCTAGAATCTACTACATTATAATTTGAACTTTGTAGCCACTGCATAGTTCTATCCCACTGCGTACCCCATATCATTGTTGATGTTGTCGTATCTCCTGCAAATTGCCTACATGCTTTATATAATGTATACCAATTAGTACGGTTTACTGGTGTTTTATATTTTTGTACTACATAATTTTCATTACTTCTTCCTAATTCGTATCTTCCTATATAAAATCCACCATATTTTTCTATACTCTCTATCATTGCATCATAATCATCTATAAATGCTTTTGTCATATCTTGTGAACTTCCAAATCCAGCACCATTTTCACCAAAATAAGTGCTATTTCCATCGTAACTACTTAAATAACCAGGCTCTCTATAATTTGTACCCTCAGGAAGTCTACTTCCACTCATATCACTTCTGCTATCTTCTGTATAATCATATAGCTTGCTATATTTTGTGCCTGCTTGTCCATTTATTGTATAACTTCCAGTCTGATACATTTTTGATAACTCATCAGCTGGCACTGGCACCCATACCCATTCGTTGTCGTTTTCGTCTTTTATTACAAGCCCTTCATTTACTTTATTATCTTTATTAGATAAATAGTATCCTCCTGGTATTGTTGCTCCATCTGCTGTTTTTTGTGTTTTTGGATAATACGTCCAGTCCTCTCCAACAACTGGGTCATCTCCTCCACCTGTTACTGCTAACATATCTTGGTATATGTTGTCCATTTCGTTTTGTTCTTTTTGGGCTTCATCTTTGTATTTATCTACTGCTTCTTTGCTTTTTACAAATATTCCGTTTTGTCCTAAGGCTAGGTTTAGGCTAACTCCTGCTAGGATTATTAGGATAATTACGGTAATTACGAGAGCGACAAGGGTTATCGCGTTGGGTTGGTTAAGATGATTGCCAAATTTTTTAGGGCATGTCTTTGTAGTATTTGGGCAGACAGAGGCGTCTGCCCCTACATGGTTTACGTTTTTTTCTTTTTTTATTTTGTTTGTTTTTAACATTTTTTTCCTCCTCCTTGTTTTACAACATTTTTATTTTTTATCATTTTTACTTAAGCAAAGGTTTTATAAATTTTAAAAATATGTAAACAAGGAATCGAACGAAATTTAAGCCTAGAAATTCTTTTGAAAATTTTTTAGGGAATCTCACATCCTGGTGAGGGCGCTGAAAAATTTTCATTAGAATTTATGCGTAAATTTTCGTAAGCGACGATGTTTATCATTATTTTTAAAATTTATAATCCTTTGCTATAAATAAATAATTTTTCTAAAATTTATGTTATTAAAAATATAAGATATTTTTTTGTGGTTTTTGGGCAGACTTAAGGCGTCTGCCCCTTGCATTTTTTGTTATTAGATAATTTTTTAAATGCAAAAATAGAACCAAATTCCATTTTAGGCACTTTGATTTTTTATATCAAAAATACACAAATGGAACTTAGTTCTATCTGTCTTTTATTTATTATATTTATTTTTATTTCTTTTAATATGTTACTTGTGTGTGTGTGTGTGTGTGTGTGTGTGTACTCTCGCAACGGTTTTAGCGTTTAATATATTTTTCATTTGTATTTCTCCTCTTCTTCCTTCTTTTATATCTATCTTATATCATAACATTTTGCCTTTTGCAATGTTTTTGGCAATTTTTTTTATAACATAAAAAAACCCCCGCCTTAGCCGATGGTTTAAAAGAAATTTTAATGGACCTGTACTCACACAGGTGGGTGCCTACCTAAATATTCCTGGGTTTCTTACATAAATGCAAGCATACACGCCATATTTGAGAGATCAGCTCCCTTTCCAATAACTTGTAGGTTCTAAAATTTCAGTTTACACGTACTACGCAGGGAATTTTTTATTTATCTTTTTGTTATTTATATATTACCATTTTTATTATTCCTTTGCAAATTACTTTTTGCTTATTTTTTATATTTATTATTTGTTTAATTGTTTCTTTCTTGCTTTTTCTTACTTTTTTATATTAATTTTGTATAATTTTATTATTTGCTTTTTTTTAAAAAATATGCTAAAATTAATGTAATATTGATGTTATTTTTTTATCTATTTTATTATTTCACTCATTATTTTTGCTAAGTATTTCATACTTACCAAACATTGTTCCATCGTATTTCCTGTTGCTCCTACTTCTAT
Source organism: uncultured Clostridia bacterium (assembly GCA_947631785.1). Taxonomy (GTDB): domain Bacteria; phylum Bacillota; class Clostridia; order TANB77; family CAG-508; genus CANRMR01. The sequence continues at coordinate 40,945 of CANRMR010000007.1, forward strand.
TATCATTGCACCGCTACTTAAATGTTGATTATATCTTGAGTCACGTAATATTATTGGTCTAAATAATCCCGGATAAAGTTCATTTGCTTTTTTTTGTATCATTACTGCAAGTTTAAAATTTTGTCTCCAATTTGGGTGATATAGTCCACCTCCATCAGTTCCTATAACTAACATCATTTGTGCTGCTGTTTCTTCTCCGATTAAAACTGATGGTGCATATTCGTTACTACTTCCAACTGCATCTCTATGTAAATCTATTATTGTTTGCATATTAGGATTTTGTGCTAATATGTTTTTTACTGTTGCCTCTGATCTATCATATGATCCATTATATGCTGGATAATCATGATAATTTGTGTCATGTATGACATTATATCCGTAGGATGTAAGTTGATTTTTAAGTTCTTCTCCTACTCTTGCTACGGAGTAGTTTAAATCTGTTGTTCTATAATTTCCCGTCATTTGATAATTATAATTTGGTGTTGGTGTATAGCTTTCACATGTATGCGTATGAAATATTAATATATCCTGCGTATTTGTAAATGCATAATCATTTACAAATAAATCATCTGTTATTGGATAGCTTGATTGATTTTTTATTTGTATGTCTTCTTTTACATCTGTGTAACTTGGTGCAATATTATTTTCTTCTATTACCTTTGTTGTTACATCTGTTTTAGCAAGGCTAATTTCTTCTGTATTTTCTTCTTCTTGAGGTTTAATTTCTTCTTGTTTGTCATCTATATTTTCCTCTATTTGTTCATTTACATTTGTATAATTTGCCATTTTAAAGTTTACACCAAGTATTTCTTCTTGTATACTTTTTTCTTGCTTATTATTCTGATTATCTTTCCTTAGTATTGGTAATGTGGATTCAAATATAGAGGTAAAACCGTTTTCTTTAAATTTATCTGCTATTGTTTGTATTGTTTTACTAAGTGTACTTTCCTTTGGTTTTTCTTTTTGTTTGTTAAAAAAACTAGTAGAAATTGCAATTACTGTAATTAATATTGCAATTTCTACTAAATATTTTATCAAATCTTTTACCCTTATTATGGTTATATTCATTTTATATTTTTCTCCTTTGTCTTATATAAATAGTACTATTATATATATTCACATTAAAGAAAAATATAACTTAATCTATTCGTCTTTTGTTGTATTTATTTTAAACAACTTAAATATTTCTACTATAATAATTGGTGCAAATATCAAGATAATTGTTTCAATTATATTTTGCATAGGTATTAATGCAATACTAAATATATCTCTTAATGGTTTAATAAATAGAATTACTAGCATTAATAATGCTGATACTCCAATTGCTAAAATTAAATGTTTATTATTACTGATTCCTGTTTTAAAAATAGATTTTTTATTATCCCTTACATTAAATACATGAACAAGTTCTGATAATGCAAGCACTGTAAATGCCATTGTTTGTGCTATTTTTATTTTTGCATATTGATCTTCTACCCCAGGTGTTGCAAGTCCTAATACAAATGCTATTAATGTTAAAAGTCCAACCATTATTCCTTGGTATATTACTCTAAATGTCATTCCTTTTGTAAATATTCCTTTTCCTGCCTTTTGTGGTTTTCGTCTCATAACATCTTTTGATGCTGGGTCTACTGCAAGTGCTAATGCTGGTAATGAATCTGTTACCAAATTAATCCATAAAATGTGAATTGGAAGTAGTGGCTCTAATTTACTAATATCTACTATACCAAACCATTTTGCAAGTAGTGGTGTAATTAAAATTGCAATAAATAATACAATAATTTCACCTACATTACTAGATAATAAAAATTGAATTGCTTTTAAAATGTTATCATAAATTCTTCTACCTTCTTCTACAGCTGATACTACTGTTGCAAAGTTATCATCTGTTAAAATAACATCGGCAGCTTCTTTTGCAACATCTGTTCCTACCATTCCCATTGCACATCCAATATCTGCTTTTTTAAGTGCTGGTGCATCATTTACACCATCTCCAGTCATTGCAACAACTTCTCCGTTTTTTTGCCATGCTTTAACAATTCTAACTTTGTGCTCTGGAGATACTCTAGCATAAACAGAATAATGTCTAACATTTTTTTCTAAATCTTCATCTGACATTTTTTCTAGCTCGCTACCTGTAATTGCCTCTGATTCATCTTCTAAAATTCCCAATTGTTTTGCAATAGCTGTTGCAGTAATTTTATGATCGCCTGTAATCATAACAGTTTTTATTCCAGCTGTTTTACATTTTTCAACTGCTACTTTTGCTTCTTCTCTTGGTGGATCTATCATTCCAACCATTCCAACATATATTAAATCTTTTTCTAAATTATCTATTTCATTTTTTTCTGGTTTATGGTCTAATTCTTTATATGCAATAGCCAAAACTCTTAATGCATTTTTGGCCATATCTTCATTGTTTTTTTCTATTATATGACGATAATTTTCTAAGTCTTGTTTTATGTTATCATTTAACATATAACTATTACATCTTGAAAGTAATTCGTCTAGTCCTCCTTTTGTATAAACTATATATTTATCTTCTTGTTTATTTACTGTTGTCATCAATTTTCTTTCAGAATCAAATGGTATTTCTTCTACTCTTGGCATTTCTTCAAATAATGATGATTCAAAATTTAGTTTAAATCCCATACTAGTTAATGCTGTTTCTGTTGGATCTCCTGTTAATTCGTCATTTTCTCCAACTTTTGTATCATTACAAAACATACTAGCATATATTATTTTTTCTAGTTCTTTTTGGGTTTCCTCTAATTTTTCTAGTTCTTCAATATTATATGTTTTTCCATTATAAAATACCTTTTGCACTGTCATTTTATTTTGTGTTAGTGTTCCTGTTTTATCTGAACATATAACACTACTACTACCTAAAGTTTCTACTGCTGGTAATCTTTTTACTATTGCATTTTTCTTTACCATTCTTTGTACACCAATTGCAAGCACAATTGTAGATACAGCAGCAAGCCCCTCTGGAATAGCTGCTACTGCTAAGCTAACTGCTGTCATAAACATATGAATTGGCTCTTTTCCATATATTAATCCAACTACAAATATAATAACACAAATAACTAATGCTGCAATTCCTAGTGTTTTACCTAGTTTGTTTAATTTTATTTGAAGTGGTGTTTCTGTTTTTTCCGTATTGTTAATCATTCCGGCAATTTTACCTACTTCGGTATTCATTCCAGTTTCAACTACAATTCCTTTTCCTCTTCCATATGTAATTAAGCTAGATGAAAACACCATATTGGTTCTATCTCCAATTCCAATATCCTCTTTTTCAATTTTAGAAACTTGTTTTTCAACTGGTACTGATTCACCTGTCAATGCTGCTTCTTGCGATTTAAGGTTTACTGCTTCTATTAATCGTAAATCTGCTGGGATATAGTCTCCTGTATCTAATATTACAATATCTCCTGGCACTAATTCTTTAGATGGAACAACTACTACATTTCCATTACGCATTACTTTAGATGCATAATCACTTAATTTTTGCAAAGCCTCTAATGATTTTTCTGCTTTATTTTCTTGTGCCACCCCTATAATAGCATTTACTATAACAACAATAAGAATAATTATTGTATCAGTTATACCTTCTCCTTCTGCTATTCCAACTATTCCTGAGACAATAGCTGCAATAATTAATACAATAATCATAAAGTCTTTAAATTGCTCTAAAAATTTTTGTAGTATCGTTTTTTTCTTTCCTTCATTTAATTTGTTAAATCCATATATTTTTCTTTTTTCTTCTACTTGATTGTCTGTTAACCCTGTATTTATATTTGTTTTAAGCTCTTCTTCTACTTGTTTTATTTCTTTATTAAACCATTTTTCTTCCATAAAAAACCTCCTTTTAGCTTTTGTATTTTATCACTCTATTTAATGTTTTTCAATACTAAATTTTGATTTTAATTTTTTTCATTTTAATTTTTTCACATATTGCGATTTTATTTTGGTTATGCTATTATATTATAAGTATTTTTATAAAGGAGGTTTAATTTATGGATTTTAAACAATGGGACGGATTTGTAAGTGGTGACTGGCAAACAGAAATTAATGTAAGAGATTTTATTCAAAAAAATTATACACCTTATGAGGGTGATGATTCATTTTTAGCTGGTCCTACAAAACGCACACAGTCTTTATGGAATGAAGTGCTAAATTTATATAAAAAAGAAAAAGAATCTAATGGTTCTGTATTGGACATAGATACAAAAACCATTTCAGGTATTGATGCATATGATCCTGGTTATATTGATAAAAATTTAGAACAAATAGTTGGACTTCAAACTGATAGTCCTTTAAAAAGAGCAATTATGCCTTTTGGTGGAATTAAAATAGTAGAAAAATCTTGCGTAGCATATGGAAGAAAAGTTGATGAAGATGTTGACTACATTTTTAATAATATTCGTAAAACACATAATGATGGTGTATTTAGTGTTTATACACCAGATATACGTGCTGCAAGAAGTTCACATTTAATTACTGGACTTCCAGATGGTTATGGTCGTGGAAGAATTATTGGTGATTATAGAAGAGTTGCTCTATATGGCGTAGATTATTTAATTGAAGATAAAAAACATGATCTTGAATTACTTAATGTTGATTGTTTTGATGAAGATATTATTCGAAATAGAGAAGAAATTTCTGAACAAATAAAGGCATTAGAAAAATTAAAAAATATGGCTAATAGCTATGGAATAGATATTTCTAAACCTGCATCTTCTTCTAAAGAAGCTGTACAATGGTTATATTTTGCATATCTTGCAGCAATTAAAGATCAAAATGGTGCTGCTATGAGCCTTGGAAGAACTTCTACATTTTTGGATATATATTTTGAAAGAGATTTAAAAAACGGAAAAATTACAGAAGATGAAGTACAAGAATTGATGGATCATTTTGTTATGAAACTAAGATTAGTTCGTTTTTTAAGGACACCAGAATATAATGAATTATTTAGTGGTGATCCTGTTTGGGTTACAGAATCTATTGGTGGCATGGGAATAGATGGAAGAACCTTAGTTACAAAAAATTCTTTCCGTATGCTTCATACTTTAACTACATTAGGTCCTGCACCTGAACCTAACTTAACTATACTTTGGTCAACACGTCTTCCAAATGGATTTAAACGCTTTGCAACAAACCTTTCAGTTGAAACATCTTCTATTCAATATGAAAATGATGATTTGATGAGAAAATTTTGGGGTGATGATTATGGCATTGCATGTTGTGTTTCTGCAATGCGAATTGGTAAACAAATGCAATTTTTTGGTGCAAGGGCAAATCTTGCTAAAACACTTTTATATGCTATAAATGGCGGTAGAGATGAAATAACTGGAAAGCAAGTAACTCCTAAGTTTTCCCCAATTACATCTGAGTATTTAGATTACGATGAAGTAATGGATAAATTTGATAATATGATGGACTACGTTGCTAAAATTTATATTAAAGCTTTAAATGCAATTCACTATATGCATGATAAATATTCTTATGAAGCATTGGAAATGGCTTTACATGATAAAGATATACTAAGAACAATGGCATGTGGTATTGCAGGTTTATCTGTTGTGTGTGATTCTTTGTCTGCTATAAAGTATGCTAAGGTAAAAGTTATAAGGGATGAAACTGGACTTGCTGTTGATTACAAAGTAGAAGGTGATTTTCCTCAGTTTGGAAATGATGATGATCGTGTTGATCAAATTGCGGTAAATTTAGTAGAAACATTTTTAGGTAAACTTCAAAAACATAAAACTTATCGTGATTCTAAAACTACTTTATCTGTTCTTACTATTACTTCTAATGTTGTATATGGAAAAGCTACTGGAACTACCCCAGATGGAAGACAAGCTGGAGAACCTTTTGGACCTGGTGCAAATCCACTTCATGGTAGAGATAAAAATGGTGCACTTGCTGTTATGAATTCTATTGCAAAACTTCCTTATCAATATTCAGAAGATGGAATTTCTTATACCTTTTCTATTACACCTAATACCTTAGGTAAAGATAAAGATACAAGAATAAATAATTTAGTTAGTATGTTAGATGGATTTTTTGCAAATGAAGGACATCATATTAATGTTAACGTTTTTGATAGGAAATTGTTAGAAGATGCAATGGAACATCCAGAAAAATATCCACAACTTACAATTCGTGTTTCTGGATATGCTGTTAATTTTACAAAATTGACTAAGGAACAACAGCTAGATGTAATTAATAGGACTATTCATGAAAGAATTTAACTTATTTAATTAGTATTTTTAATTAGCAATAAAATTAATATTAATATATGACAAGCTTATGAATATGTTGTTTTCACAACAAAAACATTTCCTTGCTGGTCGGGCACGCTTCGCTTTTCGCACTCCCAAACTGCGCGTCAGGGTTTTTGTTGTTCAAAAACATATACATATAGCTTGTTTGATTAAATTTAAAACTTAGCTTAATTTTAATATATAGCTTGTTTGGTTAAATTATTATATTAAATTTAAATAAAATCTGAAAGGAAGTTATTTTAATGTTAGGGAAAATTCATTCTATTGAAACCTTTGGCACAGTTGATGGACCTGGCATTCGCTTTGTTATATTTATGCAAGGATGTCATCTTCAGTGTAAGTATTGTCATAATCGTGATACTTGGAATTTAAATTCTGGAAATGTAATTGAAATGGAAGATTTATTAAAACAAATTTTAAAATATCAAAATTATATTAAACCTTCTGGTGGTGGTATAACAGTAACTGGTGGTGAACCTTTATTACAAACTAAATTTTTAATAGAATTATTTACAAAGCTAAAGGATTTAGATTTTCATACTGCTATTGACACATCTCGGGATGTTTACCCTTAACCAAGATATAAAAAAGTTATTATCACTAACTGATTTAGTATTATTAGATATTAAACACATTGATCCAAAAAAATGCGAAGAATTAGTTGGTTTTTCTAATGAAAAAGAACTTAATTTTGCTTATTACTTAAGCAATAATAATATTCCTATGTGGATTAGACAGGTTATTATTCCTGGTATTACAGATGAAAAACAAGATTTACTTGCATTAAAAGAATTTATTAATTCTTTAAAAACAGTTGAAAAAGTAGAATTATTGCCTTATCATAGCCATGGTAAATTTAAATGGCATAATTTAGGTTACAATTATGCTTTCGAAAATGTTCCAGATGCAACACAAGAAGATATAAACAGAGCAAAACAGATTTTGGAAATAGAATAAAAGATTACATTAATGTAATAAAATATATTTATTTATTTTTTCTTATTTTTGCAACAAAAAAGCCTTCATAAAGTTCATTTGGAGCAATGCATATACATCCTTTTATTTTAACTGGAAGTTTTGGAATATCTTCCGTATTATCTAAAGTAATTGGTACAATTTCTATATTTTCTTCATTTAATACCTTTTGCAAAATATCTTCATTTTCACATGATAATATTGAACATGTAGAATACACCATTTCATGGTTTGGTTTTAAAAGTTTTATTGCCTTTTTTAATAATGCATATTGTGTTTTTGTTATTTTTTTAATAAATTCTGGATTAAAATCTTGATCTGCTTTTTTACCATCATTTAAATAATAAGTTCCACTTCCGTGTGCATGGTGAATCTAATAATATTTTATCAAATGAAAACATATTATCTAGTTTCCTTGCATCTACATTCATTACATATATTCCGCTTTGCACCTTGTTTTTCTATATTATATTTTAAACGTTCTAGCCTTATTTTATTTATTTCACACGCAGTAATTAATGCTTCGTTGTTACAAAGCATTGCAATTTCTGTTGTTTTACTACCAGGTGCTGCAGTCATATCTAATATGTTTTCATCTTTTTTTGGATTTAAAATTAAAGGTGGTAACATCGAAGATAAACTTTGCAGATAAATTTCACCATTTTTATAGCATTCTAAATTTTGTATTTTATTTTCAGATGCATTTTTTACAATAAAAGAAGTTTTGCTCCACTCTACATTTTTTATTTTAATATTATTATTTTTAAATTCTTCTACTATTTTATCTACACTTGCTTTTAAAGTATTAACACGAAATGTAGTATTTCTTACACATTTATATCCATTAATAATTTTTTCTATATCTTCATTACAATATTGCTGTTGCAACATTTCATATAGTACATTTGGTATTTGATTTGTATTTTTCATTTTTACTCCTTAATATTACATTACATACAATAATATACATAAAAAGTGTAATAAGCTAGCTATACATATACATAAATGAAATATAGAATGCATATATTTATGCTTTTTTCCTACTCCATACAAAATAGCACCTATTGTATAAATTAAACCACCCAGAACAAGTAGTACAAATCCAGCAGTTCCAAGCAATTTAGGTAGCAAGTTGACCTTTACAACAATACACCATCCCATAACTAAATAACAAATCATAGAAAACTTTTTAAAGTTTTTAATATCAATTGAATTTAGTATTATTCCAATTATTGCAAAAAGCCATATTACGCCAAATATTGTCCAGCCTAAAGCTGCATTATACTCTCTTAATGTACATAGGCAAAAAGGTGTATATGAACCTGCAATTAGTAAGAAAATAGAACAATGGTCTAATACTTGCATAACTTTTTTTGCTTTTAATTTTGGACTTAATCCATGATAAACACTAGACATAGTATAAAGTAAAATCATAGTTACTCCAAAAATTGCACCACTTATTATTCCATACACATTTTTATGAATTGCCGCCATAACAACACACAAAACAGTTGTTACAATTCCAAGCACACATCCTACTATATGTGATGTCATATTAAATATTTCTTCTCCCTTAGTATATGTAGGTAAAATTCTATCAGCTAATTTAATTCTTTTCATTTATATCTCCTTTTTCTAAAAGCTATTATACTATTTTTTCTAATATAAATTCAAGGCTTTCTTTATAATATTTTATCATTTCATCTTCAGAATAAATTTGATATTCTCCCTTTTTGCTATTTTCTATTTCTTTTTTAGTTTGCTCTAAATAATTTAATGCATTTTGCAATTCTTCTTTTTCTACATATATTTCTTTTATTTCTTTGCTTTTTTTAATTATATCTTCTTGATAATATGGCATTATTATTTCTTTGTTGGAAAGTAAGTATTTTTCAAATTCATGAAAATCACTTACTTTTGCAATTCGTGCTTCTTCATATTTACATGGTTTTATTGTGCCATTTGTTGTTTTTATTGCAATTAATTCTTTTTTATTATTATAAATATTACGGCTTTCATGTGTTAATTTATTCCAAAAATAGTCTGTTAAAAGATGTGTATAATATCCTAATACTACTGTATTTTTCATTTTATCTTTATAATTTTCCCTAAATTTATCTATATCTGGAAGTATACTTTTTCCTATTTTTCGCAAGTGCGTAACTGTATAATCTGCAATACACCTACTTTTAATTACATAACCCGAATTAAAATCTGGCATTAAATTTCCAAATAAAAATTCATTTATTTCTACTTTTATTCTTTTAGATATATCATTTGCTGTTGATAAATGCATAAACCATGATGGCATTTTTTTACCCTCTTTTCTTTTATTTATTACTATGTTTTTATGCAAATAGACTCATTTGATTACTTTGCGTCATTCCTTCTAAACATCCAAATTTTCTAAGTAACTCTATAACAGATTTTCCTACTTTTGAACGAATTTGTAATTCATCTATAGACATAAATTCTTCTTCCATAGCTGCTTTATATATTCCTTCTGCTGCAACTGTCCCAAGACCTGGAATACTATTTAGTGGTGGCCTTATTCCTTCTTCTTCCATAATAAATTTTGTTGCATGAGATTTGTATAAATCAATTGGCAAAAAGTTTATTCCTCTTTCATACATTTCTAAAACAATTTCTAAAATTGAATACATATTTTTATCTTTTGTAGTTGCACTATTTCCTTGTAATTCTATCTCTCTCATTTTGTTTTTTACTTTTTCTTTTCCATATATCATATATTCAGAATCAAATTCATCTGCCCTAATTGTAAAATATGCTGTATAATATGCTTTTGGCTTATGTACCTTAAACCATGCTATTCTAAATGCATTTGTAACATATGCTGCAGCATGTGCTTTTGGAAACATGTATTTTATCTTTTCACAGGATTTAATATACCAATCTGGTACATCATGTTGTTTCATTAATTCTACATATTCTGCCCATTTTTCTGGATCTTTTAATGCTTTTCCCTTACGCACCGTTTCCATAATTTTAAATGCAGAATTTGGAGGAAGACCTTTTTTTATTAAGTAAATCATTATATCATCCCTACAACAAATTGCTTCATTTAAAGTTACAGTTCCTTCTTCTATTAAAGTTTGAGCATTTCCAAGCCATACATCAGTACCATGTGACAAACCAGAAATTCTAATTAATTCATCAAAAGTTGTAGGCTTTGTATCTACTAACATTCCTCTTACAAATTTTGTACCAAACTCTGGAACACCATAACTTCCCACTTTACTATTTATTTGTTCTGGTGTTACACCTAAACTTTCAGTAGAACTAAAAATACTCATTGTTTCTTTATCATCTAATGGAACTTTTGTAGGGTCTATACCTGTTAAGTCAAATAACATACGAATCATTGTTGGATCATCATGACCTAAAATATCTAGTTTTAATAAATTTTGGTCAATTGAGTGATAATCAAAATGTGTTGTAATAATATCTGAATTCGGATCATCTGCTGGATGTTGTACTGGTGTAAATTCGTATATTTCTCTTCCCTTAGGTACAACAATAATTCCACCAGGATGCTGACCTGTTGTTCTTTTAATTCCTGTACAACCTTTTGCAATTCTTGCAACTTCAGCATTGTTTACTGGAATTTGTCTATCTTCATAATATTTTTTTACATATCCAAATGCTGTTTTATCTGCAACAGTACCTACTGTTCCAGCTTTAAATGTTGTTCCTTTTCCAAAAATTACTTCTGTATATTTATGTGCTTTTGCTTGATATTCACCAGAAAAGTTAAGGTCTATATCTGGCTCTTTATCACCATTAAAACCTAAAAATGTTTCAAATGGAATATCAATTCCATCTTTAATAAGGTCATGTCCGCATTTTGGACATTTTTTATCTGGAAGGTCAAATCCACATTGATAGCCATAATCTGTAAAATCTGAATATTTACAGTTTGGGCATCTGTAATGTGGTGGAAGAGAATTTACTTCTGTAATTCCTGTTGCATAAGCTGCAAAAGAAGATCCAACAGAACCTCTTGATCCAACAATGTAACCATCTTCATTTGACTTCCATACTAACTTTTGAGCAATAATATACATAACTGAAAATCCATTTTTAATAATTGAATCAAGTTCTTTAGAAAGTCTATCTTCTACAATTTCAGGCAAATTTTCTCCATATAACTCGTGTGCTTTATCATAGGCTATATCTTTTATTGTCTGCTCACACCCTTCAATATGAGGTGGACATTTTTCAGGTGATATTGGACTTATTTGTTCACACATGTCAGCTATTTTATTTGTGTTTGTTACAACTACCTCATATGCTTTTTCCATTCCTAAGTAAGAAAACTCTTCTAGCATTTCATTTGTTGTTCTTAAATATAGTGGTGCTTGTCTATCTGCATCATCATAACCTTGTCCTGCCATTAATATTCTACGGTAAATCTCATCTTCTGGATCCATAAAATGCACATCACATGTTGCAACAACAGGTTTATTTAGTTTTTCACCTAAATTAACAATTTTTCTATTAATATCTTTTAATGCGTCCATATCTTTTACTGTGCCATTTCTTACCATAAACTCATTATTACCTAAAGGCTGTATTTCCAAATAGTCGTAAAAGTTTGCAATTTCTTCTATTTCATTATCTGGTTTTCCTGCAACAATTGCGCGATAAAGCTCTCCTTGTTCACATGCACTGCCTAGTATTAATCCTTCCGAGTATTTTTTTAATATGCTTTTTAAAATACGAGGTTTTCTATAAAAATAATGTAAATGAGATATAGATACCAATTTATATAAATTTTTAAGTCCAACGTAATCTTTTGCAAGTATTATAGCATGATAGCTTGGCAAATTTTTTAAATTAATTTCTCCCTTACTTACTTCATCAAATTCATCTAAAGTTTCTATTTTTTTATTTTTTAAATGTTCTAGCATTACATTAAATACTTGAACTAAAGTCTTTACATCATCTAAAGCACGGTGAGCAACATCTACTTTAATTCCTAAGTTTTCCGCAATTATACCTAATTTATATTTTTTATAATCTGGAAAAATTTGCTTTGCAAGTCTTAATGTATCTACATAAGTATTGTCTAATTTATATCCTAATTTTTCAGCATTAAATTTTGTAAAGCCAATATCAAAATCGGCATTATGCGCAACTAAAACACTATCACCAATAAACTCTAAAAATTTTGGTAATATTTCATCTATTGTTGGTGCATCTTTTACCATATCGTCTGTAATGTGTGTAACTTGTACTACTTCATATGGAATTGGTTTTTCAGGATTTACAAATGTTTCAAAGGTATCTACTATTTCTCCATTTTTAATTTTTATTGCACCAATTTCTGTAATTTTTTCTGTACGATATGAAAGACCAGTTGTTTCTAAATCAAATACGCAGTACTCGGTATCTATATTTTGACCTTTTGAGTTTGTTACACTAGGATTTTTATCTGGTACAAGGTATGCTTCTACTCCATAAATTACTTTCATGTCTGGATTGTCAACACCTAGTAGTTTATGCGCTTCTGGAAATGCTTGTACAACCCCATGGTCTGTAATTGCAATTGATTTCATTCCCCATTTCATTGCTCTTTTTATTAAATCTTTTGCAGATGTCATTCCATCCATTTGGCTCATTTGTGTATGCATGTGAAGTTCAACTCTTTTTACATCACTATTATCCATTCTAATTCTTTTCTTTCTTCCTTCAGTTTCTATAATAATATTTGCAATAACACCTAATTCTTTTGCAAATGGGTCAAATTGAGCCGTTCCAGCAATTTTAACTCCCTTTGCATTTTCAAGTCTTTTTAGTACATTTTTTACTTTATCTGCTTCTACAAATGATTTGCATGTAATAGTACTTGTTCCATCATATAAATCAAACATTACTAAAAATTTTCCACTTTTTAATTCTCTTGAATTAGTATTTAAAATTTCACCTTCTAATGAAATTTTGCCACTATCTATGTTTAAGTCTGCAACTTTTACTAAACCATCTTTAATGTTTAAAGATCTTCCAAGTATTAGTGGTGTTTCTTTTTCTTCTTCTTTTGAAATAGAAGTTGGTTTATTATCTTCTTTTATATCTATTTTATCTTCTGCATTTTTCTTTGTTTCTTTGTTTTTATTATTTTCTTTTCCGTTCGTTTGAAGATAAATCTTCGCTTTTTTCTACATACATTTCTTGCTGTGCAAGTTCAACTGCAAGTTTCTCTGCAAGCTTTGCATTTTCTTCAAATTTTCTTTGTTCATCTTCATCTATTTTTTCTATGTATTCAACTTTATACTTTTTGTTATAAATTCGATATATTACATCTTCTAAAATTTCTACAAATCCTCTTTTTATTAGGTATTCTGCACCTTTAGAAGATAAAACAACTAGAAATTTATTATCATTTATTTCTAGATTAGAGTTTTTAAGTAACATTTTTGTTGTTGGATATTTTGTAGTTAAATACAATATAATTTCTTTCCATTCTTCTTCTATATTAGGTAATTTAACATTTTCTTCGTATTTTATACTAATACTTACTTTTTCAATTTGAAATCTACTTTTTAAAAAATTTTCAAAATTTAAAATTTCTTTTAATGGTATATGATATTTTGTTTTAATATACATTTCTAGTTTGTTTGTTTTTTTATGTAAATTCAATTTTACTATTTTTCCTTGTGTAATTACTTTGTCTTGGGTATATTCTGGAAAAATATCTTTTATTTGCTTTTCATCTTTTTCCATTTTTCTTCATGCCTTTCTATATTAAATTAGTTTGTTTATACTATATACACTTCGTAGTTATTTACAACTTTTTCTCACTTAACGATTGATAGAAATATCAATCAATTTATTTAAGTATATCACAATTGAGACAAATTACAATGCAAAATTAAAATTTTTTTCAAAAATTTGTTCTGTTCGCTTGTTTTTTATTTAAAAATATTATATATTTAATCTTTTTCTAAAACAAATTCTCCTAATATTTTGTTTATTAGATTATAACTATTTGCATGTTTTGCATGTCCCTTCCATGAGTTTATACATGCAGTTACATACTTTAGTTCTATTTTATCTTTTTTATATAATTTTTGAAAATTTTTTAATTTTCTTTTTATTTTCTTTTTATTTTCTTTTTGCTTTGCTGTCTTAATAATCTGTGTGTTTTCCATATTCTAAATCCACAAAAATTAATTCCCTGCTCTTGTTTAAAATATGCCGTTTTTTTGTTTAATTCTAATTCTAATTCTAAATTTTCTTTTAAATATTTTGCTATTTTTTCTTTTAATTGTTTTGCTTTTTCTTTGCTTTCTAAAATTAGTACAAAATCATCCATGTATCGAACATATCATTTTATTCCTAACTTTTGCGTTATGTATTTATCAAAATTTGTCATGTATATATTTGCATAATATTGTGATGTATAATTTCCGAATTGGAATTGAAACTTTATTGTTATCATAAAATATTATTTTCTTTGTAAATTCTAAAAAATATTTATCTTTTACTTTTCTTTTTAAAAAACTAAATAATATTTTTCTATCTTTGGATATTTTATTAGTAAATTATATCCATAATCCACTAAATCTACGTATTTTTGATATATTAGTAATTTATTTTGTGTTTGTTTATTCATTTTTTTCCTTTCCAAAATATAAGAAAAAATAAGTGTATTTTTTCATGAAAAAAGTATATTCATTCTTAAAACTTTAACAGTTAATACTAGAATATACTTTTGTTTATTTATATCTTTTACCAATATTTTTGTTTTTCCAAGTTTATCCCCATTTTCGCTCGAACCTTTTGTAAGGTCCGGACAAAAAAAACTTGTGTTTAATTTTACTATAATTAATTTAGTTTTCTCTTCGTTCTAGACTTGTTCAGATAACAGTTTTCACATTACTGCAAGACACAAACGAAACGAGAACCATTTGCTAGAAACACCTTCGCCACCGGAACAGTAGAACACACCAGCATATGAAACATTGTAATAGTCGCCTCCGTGATAGAAGAAAGGGGAGTCCGAATACACAAATCTAGTGTAATCTGAATTCCAACCACTTGTTTCGTATGTTGCATCTCCTTTTTTATAGTTACTACTTGCAGTCGTACCAGTGTATACTGTTGCATATTCATCACTTGTTCCATTTTGACTTGCAAATGAGCTTCCATATGTTGATAATGTTGAACCTCCATTATAGTATGCTGCTACATATTCGCATGCTCCACCTCTTAAGTCATATATTCCATATTCATTTCCTGTACTTGTTGCATCATTATTTCCTGTCCCTGTTATATAATTGCTACTATCATTATGTCCAACTTCTTTTCCATTTCTTCCATATTGACTATGTGTTAGGTATGCTACTGCTCCCCATTCACTATTTTTTAACATATGGCTATTTAAGTTTGCCTCATATTCTTTTGCTGCTGTATAAAAATTTCCTATTGTATCGTTTCTCCAACTTGTTATTCCTGGTTGTATTTTTATTTTGTTTTCATTTAATGTTCCTTCGCCTGATGTTGCGTATTCTGTGCATCCTGTATGGCTTGTTTCGTATTTTCCGATCCATAATCCTGCTAGTTCTTCGCTCCATTCTCCATTGTCGTATGTTAATGTTCCATCTTCTTTTTGTGTTTTTGTAAAGGCTGGGTGTACAATATAGTCTGTTTTAGGGTCTGCACCTTCATCTGTTACTCTTTTTGCTGTTTGTGTTTTTCCCTCTTCATCTATATAAGTATCTCCTGTCCCTTGTAAGAATACTACGTCTATTTTTCCATATTGTGTTGGTGTTGGCGTATCTTCATCAACTGGTGTTTTATCTGCATCTTTATAATATGTTATTTTGTATGCAAATCTTGGAATCCATACAAAAAAGCTTTCTACTCCATCTATCGTTACTTTTGCATTTGCCCAGTGGCTTGATGTGTTATCTTCATTTCCTGTTCCTGCTACATAACTCCAACTTGTTCCTTCTGTATCTGATACCCATGCTCCATTTTCATATTTTACTAATTGCATTGTTGTATTTTCAGGTAAATCTTTTGGAATTACTGGTGCATTTGGTTTGTTTTCTGCTACTGTATCTGCTCCTTCATCTGTTAATCCTACTAATGTATTGTATAGGTTGTCCATTTCGTTTTGTTCTTTTTGGGCAGAGTCTTTGTATTTGTCTACTGCTTGTTTGCTTTTTGTAAATATTCCATTTTCTCCTAGTGCTAGGTTTAAGGATACTCCAGCTAGGATTATTAGGATTATGACGGTAATGACAAGGGCAACAAGGGTTATTGCTGCGGGTTCTTGGGCACGGTGCCCCGTGCCCCTACGATTATTGTATGCCTTTGTAGATGGGCAGACAGAGGCGTCTGCCCCTACACCTATATTGCATTTTTTTGTGGTTGGATAAACATGGGCGTCTGCCCCTACATTTGTTATGGTATTCCTTTGTGGTTTGCGGGCGATTGAAATCGCCCCTACATTGTTTACGTTTTTTTCTTTTTTTATTTTGTTAATTTTTAACATCTTTTTCTCCTCCTTTATTTTCTTATCATTTACACATTTCTATTAGGCAAAGGTTTTATAAATTTTAAAAATATGTAAACAAGGAATCGAGCGAAATTTAAGCCTAGAAATTCTTATGAAAATTTTTTAGGGAATCTCACACGCTTGTGAGGGCGCTGAAAAATTTTAATTAGAATTTATGCGTAAATTTTCGTAAGCGACGAAGTTTATCATTATTTTTAAAATTTATAATCCTTTGCTTTGTTATAAATAAAAAATTTTTGTTCTTGGGCACGGTGCTCCGTGCCCCTACGGTTATTGTATTTCTTTGTAGCATTTGGGCAGACTTAAGGCGTCTGCCTCTACATTTGTTGTGGTATTCCTTTGTGGTTTGCGGGCGATTAAAATCGCCCCTACAATCGCATTTATTTTTGTACATGCGTTAAATATTTTAAATGCAAAAATAGAACCTAATTTCATTTGTTCTTGATTTTTTACAACAAAAAAATACAAATGAAACTTGGTTCTATTTGTTTTGTATTTATTATTTTTATTTCTTTTAATATGTTACTTGTGTGTGTGTGTGTGTACTCCTGCAACGGTTCTAGCGTTTATTTTTGTTTTCATTCGTTTTTTCCTCTTTTCTTTTTTCTTATATTTATTTTATATCATATAAAAAAGTCTTTTGCAATGTTTTTGATAAAAATATTTTTGCTATAAGCCATAACATATTCATTGCGATAAAAGTACATCGCACATTTGGAGCGGACGTCGTAGTTATCTACAACTTTTTCTCTCACTTAACGATTGACACAAATATCAATCAATTTACTAA
>CANRMR010000008.1 GCA_947631785.1 uncultured Clostridia bacterium
GAAAAAAGTTCTTTTCCTAAATTATCTGTAAATTCTTTTATTGCACCAGTTAATGAACTTACATCATCTCCATTTAATACTTTTTTTACTCCTTCTTTCAAAATCTTATTGTTTTTTTCACAAATTTTTTGTATAATTGAATACATAAGAGATACCTCCTTGAATATTATTTTTTCGATAAAAATATTCTATCAAATTGGTATTTCTTATTCAATTTTTTTCTAAAAATTTCCCTACTAAAAGTTTATACTAACTATAGAATAAATTCACTTTGTATAAATTAAAGCAACAATTTGCATGTTATAGTGCCGATAGATAATTATGAAATTTTAATTATCTTATAAAAAAATAAAATTTAAAAACTAAAAGTTATTTTTATATACAAAAATAACTTGACAAAAATAAAAACATTATTTATAATAAATATAGGTGATAAATATGTTAAAAAGAGAAATATATTTAGAAAAAATTAGAGATTTTTATGACAGCAATTTAATTAAAATTTTAGTAGGAATTCGTAGATGTGGTAAGTCTGTTATATTAGAGCAGATTATTCAAGAATTGAAAGAAAGAAATATTGATGAAAATCATATTATATATGTGAATTTTGAATTTATAGAGTTTGAACAATTATCAGATTATAAAAAATTAAACCAATACGTGAAAGAAAAAATAATTGATGATAAATTATATTATTTGTTTTTCGACGAAATACAAAATGTTGAACAATTTGAAAAAGTTATAAACTCATTAAGAGCATCACAAAATGTTAGCATATTTATAACTGGATCAAATAGTAGATTATTATCAGAAGAATTATCAACCGTACTTTCAGGCAGATATGTAAGTTTCAAAATTAATCCATTATCATATAAAGAAGTATTACAATTATTAGGTAAAAAAGAGTCTACTAAAGAAATATTTGAAAATTATATGAAATGGGGAAGCCTACCAAATAGATTTGAATTTCAAAAAGAAGAAGCAATAAAAAATTACTTATATGGTGTATTTGATTCTATTATTTTAAGAGATGTAGTAGAAAGGTTAAAAATAAGAGATACATCATTATTTAATTTGATTTTGCAGTATATTATAGATACAATAGGAAGAGAGTTTTCGGCTGAAAATATTATAAATTTTCTAAAAAATGAAGGAAGAGAAGTTTCTACATTAACAATATATTCTTACATTGATGCTCTTTGTAGAGCATTGTTAATTAGAAAGGTTTACAGGTATGATATACATGGAAAAGCTGTTTTAAAAACATTAAACAAATATTATGTAACAGATTTGGGAATAGCTCAAATTAAAAATAATAAAACAGAAATAGATAAGT
This sequence comes from uncultured Clostridia bacterium, assembly GCA_947631785.1. GTDB lineage: Bacteria > Bacillota > Clostridia > TANB77 > CAG-508 > CANRMR01. Next base: position 1,337 of record CANRMR010000008.1, read on the forward strand.
CTTATGCACTTGAAAATATCGTATATAATGAACTTATAATAAAAGGATATGATGTATATACAGGAAAAACAAAAAAAGGTGAAATAGATTTTGTAGCGACAAAACCGGACAAAAAAATTTATGTGCAAGTGGCATTTAGCATACCAAATGAGGATACAAAAAAAAGAGAATTTGGAGCTTATGATTCTATAAAAGATAATTATCCTAAATATGTAATTACTTTAGATAATTTATCTTACGAATTTAATGGAATAAATCATATAAATTTAATAGATTTTCTTTTAGATGATAATTTTTAATATTACATCTAGTCAAATTTAAATTAATATAATTAGCTTAAATTTCATTTTCTAAATAAATAGGGTTCGGATTTAGAAAGCTTCGGCTCACTAACAAAAGTTATTTTTTATACAAAAAAACTTAACAAAAATAAAAATATCATCTATAATAAATGTAGGTGATAAGATGTCAAAAAATGATGAAATTAGTTTTAGCAAATTATTTTGGTATGTTGTTATATTTAGTATAATAGGGCTATTTGTAGAAACAGCTTATGGATATTTTACAACAGGTGTTTTGGAAAGTAGAAAGGGACTTTTAATTGGACCATTTTGCCCTGTATATGGGGTAGGAGCCATGATCTTAATTTTGGCAACTTATCGTTATAAAGATTCATATTTAAAAGTATTTTTGCAAGGTGCATTAATTGGTGGAATTGTAGAATATGTTTTAAGCTTTATATTAGAAGCAATTTATGGAATTAGATTTTGGGAATATTCATATATGAAATATCATTTAAATGGACGAATATGTATTGTTTATTCCATATTCTGGGGAATTTTAGCACTTATTTTAGTAAAATTTGCAAAACCTTTAATTGATAAAATGATAGATAAAATACCAAAAAGAAAAGTAATAGAAATAGTTTTATTATCCTTCTTAATATTAGATGCACTTGTTACTATATGGTCAATAATTACTTACCAAAATAGAGTAATATTTAATAAAACATCAAAAGGAGTAAGGGGAAAAATAGAAGATACTTTTTTCTCAAACGAAGTTATGCTAAAAACATTTCCAAACCTAAGGTATAAAACAGAAGATGGGAAAGAAATTTATATAAGAGATTTGATTTAAAATAAATATTATTAAATATAAAAGAACCTTATAATTAAAGGTTCTTTTTTGGATTTATTGTGATTAAATTGTAAATTTTGTATGAACTAATGTAAAAATATTGAAATAAAAAAAATGGCATGATAATATATGAGTAATAATTATACATAAGGAGGCTTAAGGAGTGATTGAATTAAGAGGTATTACCAAAAAATATGGTAAGACAATAGCTGCAAATGATATTAACTTTTTTATAAATAAAGGAGATATAGTAGGACTTTTAGGACCAAATGGGGCAGGTAAAACAACTATAATGAATATGATTACAGGCTTTATAAAGCCAACTTCTGGACAAATAATTATAAATGGATATGACATAAAAAAAGATTTTAAAAAAGCAAAAAAATCTATAGGTTATATGCCAGAAAATGTGCCACTTTATAACGAATTAACAGTAATGGAATTTATAAATTATATGGCAGACTTAAAAAATATTGGAAAATATGGACGTGAATATAGAAAAAATAAAAAGCAAGAAATAGAAAAAATAATAGAAAAAACAAATTTAGAACCAGTTAAAAATAAATTAATTAAGAACATATCAAGAGGATATAAACAAAGGGTAGAACTTGCAGGTGCATTAGTAGGAAATCCAGAAATATTAATTTTAGATGAACCAACAGTTGGATTAGATCCAAAGCAAATTGTACAAATTAGAGAGTTAATTAAATCTTTAGCAAAAAATCATACAATTATAATAAGTTCACATATTTTATCTGAAATAAGTCAAATTTGTGATAAGGTAATTATATTAAATAAAGGTAAAATAATAGCAAATAGTGATACAAAAAGTTTAGAAGAAAAATTAAAGCCAGAAAATAAAATATCAATTATTATAGAAGATACAGAAAATAATATAGAAGAAGCCATAAAAAATATAGAAAATATAGAAAAATTTAAAATAATAAAAGATAATGAAGATGGCACAAAAGAATATGAAATTACAGCAAAAGAACATAATGACATAAGAAAACAACTATTTAAAGAATGTGCAAAACAAAAAATAACTATTTTTGAAATGAAGAAAAAAGAAATAACCCTTGAAGATGCTTTTATAAAGCTAGTTTCATCAGAAGAAATGGAGGAAAATAAATGAGAGCAATATTAAAAAAAGAATTGAAAACTTACTTTTTATCTCCAATAGGGTATATATTTATTGGTTTATTTTTGCTTATGTGTTCTATATTTTTTTATTTAGATGTAGTAACATATGGAAGTGTACAGTTTGAATCTATGTTTTATTCTGTATCAACAATACTTACATTTATAATTCCAATTTTAACAATGAGAATGTTTGCAGAAGAAAAAAGAAATGGAACAAATCAGCTACTTTTCACATCACCTAAAAGTACATTACAAATTACAATGGGAAAATTCTTAGCAGCTACTACAGTTATAATAATAGCAGAAGTAATTACATTTATTTATTATATAATATTAAGTTTTTTTGGAGGTCCACATCTGCAAACAGCAATTGTTACATTAATTGGATTTTTGTTACTTAGTATGGCATACATATCATTTGGTATGCTTGCATCTAGCATTACAGAAAACCAAATAATAGCAGCAGTTTTAACAGTAGGATTTTTTATTCTAATATGGTTTTTACCAAATTTAGGTTTAAACTTTAATGCAATATCATTAATTAATATGTTTGATAAATTCCCAGCTGGAATATTAGGAATAACTGAAGTAATAGCTTTTATATCATTTATTGTAATGTGTTTTATTTTAACAATAATTATGCTTAAAAACAAAAAAAACGTATTGCTTATTTTAGCAACAATACTTTCATTTATAGTATTAAATATAGTTGTTCAAAAATTAGATTTACCAGATATAGATGTAACGAAAGATAAGATATATACTGTATCTGATGCTTCAAAAATAGAAGTAGAAAAAATAAATGATACTGTAAATATTTACTTTTTTGGATATATGGAAGATGATGCTATTGTAGATTTTGCAAAACAATACAATAAAATTAATTCAAACATACAAACAGAAGTAGTAGACTTAAATAAAAGAGCAGATTTAGTTCAAAAATACCAAGTTACAGATGAAGATAAGGCAATAGTTGTAGAGTGCAAAGAAAAACAAAAAATATTAACAGAATACGATTTTTATTCTTATGATTACACAACTTATGAACAAATAGACTTAACAGAACAAAAATTAACAAATGCAATAATTTCAGTAACAAGTGAAAATATTCCTGTAGTTTATTTTTTAACAGGACATGAAGAATATGGAATAGACACACACATGACAATATTAAAAGCATATTTGGAAAACGATATAAACAAAATAGAAAGTTTAAATTTACTTACAAAAGAAAATGTGCCAGAAGACTGCTCATGTTTAGTAATTGCATCACCACAAAAGGATTTTTCTGACTATGAAACAGAGCTTATAGTAAAATATATAGAAAATGGTGGAAAAATAGTATGGTTAAATGATGTTACATTTGAAAATGAAAATACTCCAAATATAAATAAAATTTTAAATTTATATGGTATAGAGTTTGAACAAAAGGGAATTTTACTAGAACAAGATAAAAACCAAATGCTTGTTGAAAATCCAAGTTATATTATACCAAATATGCAGTCATCAGATATTACAAAACAGCTTGCAACAGATGGAAAAATTGCAGTATTCAATAGCGGAAAAATTAATTTTAATGAGGAACAAATTGAAAATGAAGGTATAGAAATAACCAATATCTTAACATCAAATAATACAAGTTTTTATAGAACAAATTTAGCACTTAAATCAGATAGTTTAAATAAAACAGATGAAGAAGGAAGCTTTGTAATTGCAAGTTGTATAAAAAAGAAAATAGAAGAAGGAAAAACATCAACATTAGTTGCTTTTGCAAATAATATTTTTGTTACAGACTATCAAATACAAATAGGAAATTATAGTCAATATGCAATTAGCATTTTAAATAATAAAGATATTGTATTAAATGCTATTTCATATCTAAACAAAAAAGATGATGCAATTACAATAAGAAAAGACATGGGAGTTGTAACATATGTTGTAACAGATATGCAAGACACTATTATAAGAATAATTATTTTTGCCTTTCCAATTGTAATAATACTAGTTGGTATAATAGTATGGCAAAAAAGAAGAAGAAAGAAATAATCATTAAAAAAGAAACATCTCATATAAATAATATGAGGTGTTCTTTTTTTGAAAAAAGTAGGAAGAATTATTTTTGTTATAATTGGTACAATTATTGGTGCTGGATTTGCATCTGGCAAGGAAATATATTTATTCTTTTTTAGACATCAAAAACATGGATTATATGGATTAATATTAGCTTCATGCTTAATAGGAAGTATAATTTATATGATTTTTAAGTTAGTAGATAAATGTAATATTAATAACTACAGTGATTTTTTAAAAAATATATGTGGATATGGAAAAAAAATAAATAATATATTGTTTTATTCAATTCAATTTATTATTCGTATTTTTTTGCTTATTAGCTTTTATATTATGATAGCAGGATTTGGAGCTTATTTCGAACAAGAACTTGGAATAAACAAAATAATAGGAATAGGTATAATTTGTATTTTATGTTATTATTCATTTAAAAAGAAAACCAAAGGATTAATAAAAATAAATACAATATTTGTACCAATTCTTATTTTACTTATTTTATATTTTGGAATTAAAAATCCATATAATTATGAAAATGCAACTTATAATATTACTAATATAAAAAATAATTGGATAACAAATTCTATAATATATAGTAGTTATAATAGCATTATACTAATACCAATTTTAATCACATTAAAAAACAATAAAATAACAAAAAAAGAAAATATACTAATAAGCATATTATGTACTATATTACTATTTGTATTAGGTAAAACAATCTTCTTTCTTTTATTCAACTTAAACAATATACAAAATTTAGAAATTCCAACAATAGTAGCAGTAAGCAAATGTAATTTTATTTATCGTTACATATTTGGAATTGTTTTATTAATATCCATATTTACTTCATGTATTTCCTGTGGATATGCATATTTAGAAGATTTTGAAAAAGAAAAATACGAAAAAAGAAATAAAATAATATGTTTAAGCAGTATTTTTATTTCTCAAATAGGTTTTTCAAAATTAGTAAGTATGTTATACCCTGTATTTGGAATATTAGGTATATTGCAAATTTTGTTATTAATAAAAGCATACATTGTTACTAGTTAATGACTTTATATTTAACAAATCTACAAAAGTATGCCATATTTAGTGTAGGGGCGATTTTAATCGCCCGCCACTTCAAAGAACTTGCTTAATAAATATTATGTATAAAAATATATATAAATTTTTTATAAAATTGTTTTATATAAAAAAATTATATAGGTCATGCCTAACGTTGGTCTTCGGGCGATTAAAATCGCCCCCACAACTCTGCATGTTAAATTTCCGATTAGTAATAAAACCATTATCCTGTAACCATATATTTAATAAAATAACAAAAAAGTATTGAAAAAAAACATTAAAACTGATATAAATTTAATATAACCTAAGATTAAATGGAGGATTAATGAAGCAAAGTAAAAAAAATATATTAAAAAATACCATAATTTTTATATGTATGATAATAATTATAGTACTAGTTACCCTATATATTTCAAATGAAGCGGTAAGAAATGTAATAGATAGATATATTTTAAGAAAAGAAGTGTCAGAAGAACAAACAGTAAGTATTGAACTTTCCGGAGATGAAAACAAATCTATTTTTGCATATGATAAATATATTGTAGTACTAAATAATGGATTACTAACTTCATATAATTCATTTGGAAATAAAGCATTTACAAACGAAATATCTATTAGTAATCCCATTTTTGTAGCAAAAGATAAATTTTTATGTATTGCAGAAAAACAAGGAAATAAAATATATTTACTATCTGGGGGAAACATAGTATGGCAAAATGATGTAGAAGGAAGTATTAGCCAGATAAATGTAAATAAAAATGGATATGTTTCTGCAATTGTAAAAGGTACAAGCCATAAAACAGTTATCCTTACATATAATGATAAAGGCAAAGAATTGTTTAAAACATATTTATCTTCTACAAATCCAATAAAAGCCCAAATGTCAAATGACAATAAGTATTTAGCAGTAGCTGAAGTAAATAGTTCAGGTTCAATTGTTCAATCATATATTAAACTTATATCTGTTCAAAAAGCAGAAAACGATCCAACAAATTCTGTTGAATATACATACAAAGCTGAACCAGGAAGATTAATTATTGACATGGAATATCAAGATAAAAATAAACTTGTGTGTATGTATAACGATGTAGTTGAAATAATAGAAAACGAAAAAAATCAAGAAGTTTTTAAAATGACTGATAAAACTACATATGTATCAATAGACTTAAAAAATGCTACATTAAATATACAAGAAAAACAAAAAGGAATTTTTAATACCAATCAAGAAGTATTAATAAAAGACATAAATCATCAAACAGAAAACTTATACACAGTAGATGGCGTAATTAATTTTATAGAAACAAAAGGAAATAATATTGCAATTAATATGGGATCAGATGTACATTTTATAAATACAAGCCGGATGGTTACTAAAAAAATATAAAGCAAACCAAGAAATAACAAGTATTGTTCTTGGAGATAACATAGCTGGAATAGTTTATAACAACAAAATTGATGTTATAGGTTTATAAAGAAAGAAGGTTAAAAAAATGAATATTATAGATATTGTTGCAATTATTATTTTAGCAGTTACAGTTTTTTTAGGATATAAAAAAGGATTAGTTGGGGTAGCATTTAGACTTGTTACATTTTTAGCAGCAATTATTATTACAGCTATTTTGTATAATCCAGTATCTAACTTAGTAATTCAAAACACGCAAATAGATGAAAATATTGAAAATACTATTATTAATAATGTTGGAGAAGCACAAGAGCTAAAAATAACAGGAGTAGAATACATTGATAATTACATTCAAGAAGCAAAAGATACAAGTGTAAATGCTGTAGCACATGATATTGCAATATCAATTACAAAAGTAATAACGGCAATAGTACTTTTTATTGCAATAAAATTAATATCATATATTTTCTATAAATTTTCAGAAGCATTGGCAGAGCTTCCAATTATTAAACAATTTAATAAAGCAGGAGGTATACTTTATGGAATACTAGAAGGAGCATTAATTATTTATATTATAATTATGGTATTTACAATAATTGCACCAATTATAAATAATATGAACATATTAACATATATAAATGGATCTTTTATTGGAAGAATTATTTTATAAAAATGTTGTATTTTAAAAAATTATTTGTTATACTTTTATAAGTAAATAAATTTAGGAGTGAAAATATTGGAAAAGCATATGAAGGAAAAAGAAAAGAAAAATAAGAAAAAACAAAAGAAGAAAAAAAATAGAGTAGGACTAAAAATACTATTGGTAATACTAATAATAATACTTTGTGCTGTTGGATATGTATTATACAAAACATATAAAAATGGATGGGGATTAAAAGGATTTATATCAACTGTTGTAGGTCATGATGCAAGCAAATTACAAGAATTAGATAAAATTCAATTTTTATTATTAGGAGATAACCAAGGATTAACAGATAGTATAATGGTTTGTTCATATGATCCAAAAACCCAGGAAGCAGCCATGTTATCTATTCCTAGAGATACATTCATAGGTAAAAACAAAAAAAGAGCAACAGCTTCAGACAAAATTAATTCACTTTATCAAGGAAAAAATGCAGATGCAATAATGGAAGAAGTAAGCAATTTAATAGGAATTGACCTTAAATATTATATTGTAGTTGAAACAGATGCATTAATAGAGCTAGTAGATACAATTGGAGGAGTTACATTTAATGTACCAATTGATATGAAATATGATGATCCAGTACAAAATTTACATATTAACCTAAAAGCAGGAGAACAACTAATAGACGGTAAAAAAGCAGAACAATTATTAAGATTTAGACACAACAATAATGGAACATCTTATTCATATGAATATGGAGATAATGACTATGGAAGAATGAGAACACAAAGAGAATTTATTATGGCTGCATTATCACAAACTCTTAAAGCATCAAACATATTAAAAATTACAGAACTATTAGATATAGTAAAAGAAAATGTAAAAACGAATATGGATTTTGACAGTATTAGAGATTATATTCCATATGTAGTTGAATTTAGTACTGACAATTTAAAAACAGGTGCACTACCAGGAGTATCTGAGCAATGTAATGGCGTATGGGTATTTATTCATGATGAAGAAGAAGCAGAAAAATTAATTGGCGAAATGTTTTTAGGTATAAAGCCGGAAACAGAAGATGAAAATACAATAAATACAAATACGATAGAAAACAATGTATCAAATAAAATAACAAACCAAACAAATACAACAAACAAAACAAACACAACAAAAAAATAAAAAAATCTTCAAAAAACACATAAATTAATTTAAGAAAATTCTTCGAAGAAGCGGGGCGATTAAAATCGCCCCTATACAAAATAATTAAAGTATGTTTTTGAAGATTCATTATATAATAAATATCTTCTATATATGTTTTCCCTTTCTACTTTTTCTTTTTTTCTTAGGGTTCATTAATCTAATTAATTCCAAAACTATAAAAAGTAAAATTATAATAGCTCCTGTCTTTATAGCAATTTCAAGTAATGGAAAGGCTTCAACATTTGACTTGGCAATTAAATCACAAGAATAACTTATATCATCTATTTTATATTCTACTTTGCCAATTGTTTCGTTAGCACTAATTGGTGCATCTAAATTTTCCCTTAATGTAATTACAGGTTGTATATTTTCTATATTAAAATCTTTAGAAACAAAAGCTGAAATATCATCTTTATAAAGTAAATCTAAATTTTCTGTATCTGAAGTTGCACCATGTATTTTAATATTTTCACAAACATTATTTGCTAAAGCAATTTTTTCAAGTTTATAATTTTCAAAACCATAATCAAATAAAGTTTTACAATCTAAATATTTTTGTCTTAAACCACTTTCAGTATAACCAGATTTTAAAATAACAGCAATCAATTCTAAATCATCTTGTTTTGCAGTTGCAACAATACAATCTAATGCATGCTCAGTATAACCTGTTTTCATACCAGTAACCCTTGTATCATAATATTTTGTAAAATTTTCTCTTAGCATAGAATTAGTAGTTACAAAAAAACGATCATCACGAGTATATTTATCTGTAGCAGGTAAACGGTAAGAAGTTTTACACACAATATTTCTAATTACATCATATTGCATTGCATATCTTCCAATTAAAGCTAAATCATATGCAGTAGAATAATGATCATCTGCATGAATACCACTTGGATTAGAAAAATGTGTATTTAAACACCCAATTTCTGTAGCTTTAGAGTTCATCATACTTACAAAACTTTCGGTAGATCCTGCAACATGTTCTGCTAAAACAAAGCCTGCATCATTTGCAGAAGGAATTAAAAAAACATTTAACAATTGCTCAATTGTAAATTCTTCATCTACTTGTAAAGCTGCATTAGTATAATCAGGAGGAACTGAGAAAACAGCATTATAGCTTACCTTTGCAACTTCATCTAAACTACAATTTTCAACAGTTAAAATTGCAGTCATAAGTTTAGTTATACTTGCTGGATAATTTTGTTCATATCCATTTTTTTCATAAAGTACTTTTCCAGTTTTAGCTTCCATTAATAAACAAACAGGAGAATAAGTAGACAATTCATTATTTGCTATAACTTCATCTGCACAGTATACAAAAGAAGAAAACTGAAAAATAACTAATAAAAAAACAAAGACAAAACATGTAAATTTTTTCATTTCAAAAACCCTTTCATATGTAATTTTATATACTATATACGAAATTTACAAAAAAATCAATAGTAAAATAAGGAGGAAAACTATGCAAAATCTAGAAACAAAGCAAAAAATAATAATAGGAATAATAATTTTTATAATGGTAGGAGTAATAGCACTATACTGTTATTTAAATTTTCAAAAAACAAATGAAGAAATATTATTAGAAGATGAGCAAACAGAAAATACAGACAGTATAACAGAAAATGAAGCAGAAGAAAATGTGGAACTTAAAAATGAAAATGAAAAAATGCAAGAACAAGAAATAGTTATACACATTGCAGGTGCAGTAAAAAAAGAAGGAATTATAAAACTAAAAGAAGGTTCAAGAATAGCAGATGCAATAGAAAAAGCAGAAGGTCTTAAAGAAAATGCAAGTACGAAAAATGTTAATTTAGCTTATGTATTAGAAGATGGACAAAAAATATATATACCGACAAAAGAAGAAGAAAACGAAGACAAACAAATTTCAATTATATCTTCTGGGCAAGAAAATATAATAGAAGAAACAAAAAAAGAAAATACAAATAAAGATATAAACATCAATACAGCAGATAAAGAGGAATTAAAACAAATATCTGGAATTGGAGATGCAACTGCACAAAAAATAATTGATTATAGAAATGAAAACGGAAAATTTAAAACAATAGAAGATATTAAAAATGTATCAGGAATAGGGGATGCAAAATTTAATCAAATAAAAGATTATATAAAAATTTGAAAAATATTTACAAAACTTTAAATTTATCGTAAAATAAAATTATGAGGTAAAAAATATGGAGAATTATTATGAAATACTAGAAGTAAGCCCTAATGCATCACCAGAAATAATAGAAAAAGCATATAAAGTTCTAGCCAAAAAATATCATCCAGATGCAAATGAAGAAGATAAAAAGCAATGGGCAGAAGAGCAGTTTAAAAAAATAAATAAAGCATATGAAATCTTATCAAATGAAGATACAAAAAAAGAATATGATATGCAATATAAAAATCAAGAAGAAAACAAAATGCAAGATTATAATAAGTTATTAAATGAAATAGAAATATTAAAAACAAGACTTGCATATTATGAAAATAAAGAAAATATATGGAACAAGCAGGAAGAAAGCAAAGATACATATAGTGCAATGCAAAATGAAGAATCAAATGAAAATGAAAATTACTATCAATACGAAAATACAAACGAGCAATATTCACAAGAAAATAGTTATAATAACAATGTGAAAAAAGAAAATTTTATAACAAGAATTGGAAAAAACATAATAGCAATAATATTAACAATTATTGTAATCTCAGCAGTTGCAGGATTATTGTGGGTTATACCACAAACTAGAGAATATTTGCAACAAATATATAACCAAAATCCTGTAATTAAGCAAATAGTAGACATTTTTATTTAGCAAAAATGTTGAAAAACAGGGGAAAATGTTGTATAATATACATAAGAACACTTTAAAGGGGTGTGATGTTTATGAAAAAAATAATATTTAGAATATTAATTATATTAATATTATTTAGTTTAACATATCAACAAAAAAATATATATGCTAAGGATACCACAATGGTGGAAGTACCAAAATGGCTACAAGATGATGTATATAATGGAATAATGATGGAAGAGAATAATTTTACAAATTCTTATAAAAATAATGAAGACGATATTCTAGAAAAATGTAATAATATAGATAAAAAAATAAGAGAAAATTATGGTACAAATCCATATTCTGAAGCTAGTATAGTGTCAAGTAAAATAAATGAATTGTTAACTTGTGGTGTAAAAATGGATGGTAGTGGAAATATACAATATGGAACAGGTAAAGTAGAAAAATGGCTATTAGATTGTTTTGAAGATAATGGAGATGCTTTAAATTGGGTTGCTAGAAATATGAGCTATGATACGTCAGATACTTATTATAATAGTATAACAAAAACTATTGAAGATGATATTGAAAAATACATATCAGATGGGACAAATACCACTCCAACAATACAAAATAGAATATTATATTTAAGTGGAGATTATATTAATGGTGTTGCTTCAAGAATAGTAGGAGATGTTTTAGATAATACAGATAAAAGAAAAGAATGGTATAAAAATCAAGAACAATGGGATAGATTGCAAGAACTTTTGAAATTTTATACAGATGAAAATATAGGTCCAGCATTTACGCAAACTGCAGCAGAAGATGCAAAAAAAGATGATGATGTTAAAGAAGATACAGAGCATCCGACAGATTTTAAACTAGCAAGTGCAAGTATTGGAAAAAATGGTGGTGGAACTTTAGAAAATCCATTAACTGATACTGATGCTTATTCAGATATTAATCAATCACCAAGTTTCAATAAAGATACAACAAGTAAGGTAGGTAAGATACTTGCTTCTATTAATCTAATTGGTGTAGTTATAGCTGTTATAGTACTTGTAATAATAGGAATTAAATATGTTTTAGGATCAGTAGAACAAAAAGCAGAATACAAACAAACTATGCTTGGATATGTTTTTGGTGCAATTCTACTTGCATCAGGTACGACAATAGTAAATGTTTTATATCAATTTGCACAATCACTATAAAAAACTTGCAATAAAAAGAAAAATGTTGTATAATAAAAGTGTATAGTACATAAAAAAGGGAGATGAGCTTATAAATGATAAAAAAAATAGTATTTAATAAATTAATTTATATACTATTAATTAGTATTATTTGTATATCTATCCCAAATAAAGTACAAGCAGACGAAACTAGCTCATTTTTTAGTGATATTATGGATGGAGCAAAAGATTTTGCAAAAGGAACACAAGCTGGAACTAATGTTTCTGGTGATGGAATAAAAGATATGTTTGGAGATATTTTTGGAGTTTTTATAACAGCAGGAGTAATTGTAGCATTTATTATTACAGCTATACTAGGAATAAAATTTCTACTTGCATCACCAGAAGGAAAAGCTGAAATAAAAGAAACTATGACACCATATGTTATAGGTTGTATTGTAACATTTGGTGCATATGCAATATGGAAAATAGCAATTGCAATATTTAGTCCATTAGGTTAGATTTTAATATTTCTCATAAATAAAATATATGAGAGTAAAAATAAAAAATATATTAAAATAAATTAAAAGGAGGAGTTTATATGTTAAGCACAAAAACAAGAAAAGTTGTATCTATTATAATGATTGTTATGATGTTAATGGTTACTGTATCTAATGTATGTATGGCATCAGATGATTTAGATTTAAAAGGTATAGCTGAAGGACTTAAAGATAAGGGAACCAATGACCAAGCTAACGGATTACAAACTGCAGGAGGTACCATAATTAAATTTTTACAAACTGCTGGAGTAGTTGTAGCTGTAATTATACTTGTTGTAGTAGGTGTTAAATATATAATGGGAAGTGCTGAAGAAAAAGCAGAATACAAAAAAGTTATGATACCATATTTAGTAGGTGCGGTACTAATTGCAGCAGCGCCATTTATTGCAGGAGCAGTATTTAGTTTTGCATCAAATGTTGGCAACGCCACAAATTAATGATTAATATTACTAAATAAAATTGTAACAAAAAGAGGAATAGGTTTTATGACCTATTCCTCTTTTTGTTACAATTTTATTTCATTTATATTATATTTATATTAAAAAATAAAAAAATATACTAAAACCTTACATTTTACTACAATATATGGTATAATGATATTAAGTAGTATTATAAATTTTTGGAGGAAAACATATGGGTACATATTATATACCAAGAAATGTAAAAGGAGAAAGCAGAATTCTGATGATATTTTCTGTAAAAGGACTTATATACACAGCAATAGGAGCAGGAATAGGACTTTTGTTTTATTTTATTTTTAGTGCAATAGGGTTAAATATATTAGGTTGGATATGTATCGCTGTTTTAGGAGCAGCTGGATTTGTAATTGGAACATTAAAGGTGCCAAATACAAATGCATTTGAAATAACAAAAAAAACTGGTGGAGAAAATATAGACGATGTAATAAAAAGAGCAATCAAATTTAAGCAAGCAAAGAAAAAAATATATGTATATAAGGAGGATACAAAAGATGAACAGTAATGATTCTATAACTAAAATGTTATTATTAATACTAATGTTTGCAATAATAATACTATTTTGTTTAATTGTTGTGCTTATATTTTTGAGATTAAAAACTAGAAATAAAAAGAATAAAGAAAAAATTGAAACTACAAAAGCTAAAAGTGATGCAAGTAAAATATCACAAGAATATAATATACAATCTATATTCAAATTTATGGAATTTGATACAGTGCAAGATAGTATGATTGTACAAAAAAAAGGAAAACGTTTTTTAATGGTAATACAATGCCAAGGTGTAAATTATGATCTAATGTCACAAATGGAAAAAGTAAGTGTAGAAGAAGGATTTTTAGCATTTTTAAATACATTAAGACACCCAATACAGTTATATGTGCAAACAAGAACAATAAATTTAGAAAGTAGTTTAATGACATATAGAGCACGAATAAAAGAAATAGAAGATAAACTAAATAATATGAAAGCACAATATGAATTAATGAAAAAAAATAACCAATATTCACAAGAAGAGTTAGAGAGGGCATATTTTGAAATAACAAAGCAAAATAACCTATATGAATATGGAAAAGACGTAATTTATAACACAGAAAAATTAAGCCAAAACAGAAATATATTAAATAAAAATTATTATATTATTGTACCACATTATCCAGAAGAAGCAAATGATAATAAATATGATGCAGAAGAAGTACAAAATATAGCATTTTCAGAATTATATACAAAATCTCAGTCTATTATAAGAACATTAGCTGCAACAGGAGTAAATGGAAAAATATTAGATTCAAATGAACTTGCAGAGCTTTTATACATTGCATACAATCGCGATGATGCAGAAATATTTAATTTAAGAAATGCCATTAGTTCTGGATGTGAGGATATGTATACTACAGGAAAAGATGTATTTGATAAAAAAGTAGAAACACTTGACAAAGAAATAGAAAAAAGAGCATTTGAACTTGCAAAAGAAAGCATAGAAAAGGCAAAAGTACAAACTCAAAAAGAAAAAGAAGCAAAAGAAAAAGAAGAAAATATGCAAAATCTAATAAATATGATGGCTGATATGATGCTGGAAAATAATAAGCAATATATTGGAGAAGAAATAACTAAAAAAGCACAAAAAATTGTAAAAAAATCAACAAAGGAAGGAGAAGATGAAAATGTTCAAAAGCAAACAAAAAGGACAAGAACTACAAGAACAAAGAAAAATAGTTGAAGATGAAAAATATAGTAATATACTTAGGAAAAAAACTATTAAAGAACTTATTGCACCATCTGGTATAGATTGTTCTAATATTGATAGAATTGAAATAATATCAAATGTAAAACGTTATGCAAGAAGTTTTTTTGTATCTGCACTTCCTAGAATGGCAACATTTCCAGAACTATTTAGAGACATGTATTTATTTGGTGATATAAATACTTCTATTTACATAGAGCCAATTCCAGAGGCTAAATCTCAAAATGAATTAAACCGTACAATTAACGAGCTTGAATCTGAAAGAATTGTAGCTGCAGATAAAGGAAACATTAACAGAGAAAGTGCTGTTACACAAAAAAGATTTGAAGCAGAACAACTAAGAGATGAAATTGCAGCAGGTTTTAATAAACTTTATGAAGCATCAATTGTATCTACTATATTTGCATATAACCTAGACGATTTAGAAAGATATACAAAATTATTAACTACAGAAATGTCAAAATCATTAGTAGAGATAAAAAGTGCCTGGGGTATTCAAGAAGAAGCTTTTAAATCAAATGTACCACTTATGAATAATCAGCTAAAAAAGACACATACATTTGACCGTAGATCTATGGGAACAGTTTTTCCATTTACAACATCTGAAGTAGGTCATTTAACAGGTGTTCCACTTGGATTTAATAAACAAACTGGTGTACCAATTTTATTTGACAATTTTCATCCATCACTTACTAATTATAATATGGTTATATTTGCAAAATCTGGTGCTGGTAAATCTGTTACAATGAAAACATTAATTTCAAGATCATCTGTTTTGATGGGAATAGAAAGTTTAGCATTAGATGCAGAAGGCGAATATACAATAGTTGCAGAAAGCTTAGGTGGAATAAATGTTGTTTTAAGTCCAAATTCAAAAACTGTTATTAATGTGTTTGATTTGGAAGTTGAAAAGGTAAAAGATGAAATAACAGGAAGAGAAAGAGAAATATTAAATGTAGAAAATAAAGTAGAAGACGTAACACAAGCTCTTATTACTATGGCAAAAGGTAGTACAAGAAGTCAAGATGTTAATGAACTTACAAAACAAATTATAGCAGAGGCTGTTGCCGAAGAATATGCAGGAATTGGAATTACAAGTGATCCAGAAAGCTTATTTGAAAGAAGCGATAGAGCAGTTAGAAATCAATTATACAAAAAAAGAAAAGATATGCCAACAATTGGTTCATGGTACAAAAGAATAGAAAGAAAAGCAAAAGAAAATACAAATCCAGATTATCAATTTCATTATAGCTATTTACTTAAGGTTATGAAACAATACATAAGAGAATATAATGGACAAATGGCTTATTTTGATGGTCAATCAACATTTGAACTTTTAGAGGGAGCACCATTTATTAATTTGGATATTTCACAATTAGAAGAAAGGTTTGCAAGACCACTTGCACAGCAAATATTACTTTCTTGGATTTGGGAAAAATACGTTAAGAAAAATAGTGAAGATAGAACAAAAGCTGCTAAAAAAAGAGTAATTGTAGATGAAGCATGGATGCTTTTGCCATACCCAGAGGCAGTAGATTTTTTAAATACCATGGCAAGACGTGCTAGAAAAAGAAATGTTTCTCTTGCTATTATTTCACAAAGATTTCAAGATTTTTATGAAAAACCAGAAGCACAAGCAGTTCTTACATCTTCAGATACAAAATTGTTTTTAGCACAAGATAAATCTGAAATTGCTTATTTAAAAGAAGTATTTAAATTATCAGAAGGAGAAGCAAATTTTTTAGTAACATGTTTAAAAGGAGAAGGGTTATTTAAAGTTGGACAAGATACAGCAATACTTCAAATAACACCAAGTAAAAAAGAATTTGAATTTGTAGAAACCAATTTAAACAAGTTAGCTAAAATGAACAAAATAAGAGAGACTAGTTAAAGGGGGAAAATATGAATTTTTTTACCAATAAAAAGATAACTAATAAAATAATAATAGTTTTAGTAGCATTAATTATCTTTAACTTTGTTTGTCCTTTTCACCAAGTAGAAGCAGTAGATGTAGCAGGAATGATAATTTCTCCAGTAAGAAATTTATTTTTATCTGTTTTTCAACGGAATATATACAGTTATACAAGGATTTGTTATAGGGCAATGGGATAAATTAGATGGTGAACCAATAATGCTACTTAGTCCACGGATTGATATTTTCTAATAATGTTCCGCTATTAGATGCAAATTTTATTTCTCCTAAAAGTGATTTCTCAATAAATGTAGGTGAAAAGAAAGTAGCAATTGGCAGTGATAGTGAATCAATTGCATCTAAGGTATCTTCAGTAATTTCAAGTTGGTATAATACTTTAAGATATATTTCAATCGTTGGATTATTAATTGTATTAGTATATGTAGGAATAAGAATATTATTATCAACGGCAACAGATAAAAAAGCTAAATATAAACAAATGCTAACAGATTGGCTTATTGCACTTATTTTAGTAATAGGTATGCATTATATAATGGCATTTATAATGGGAGCAACAGAAAAAATAACAAATAGTATTGGACAAAGTACGATGCAGTATTATGCAACAGATAGTGGCAATTATGCAGAAAAAGATTTATTAGAAAACTTTTATAAAGCTCAAGCTAAAGATATTAAAACTTATAATGGTAAACTAACTATTGTAGACGACGCTATAAGTATACCTGCATCATTTGGATATTTAGTTGTATTTGGACTTTTAGTTGTGTTTACATTATTATTTGTATATCAATATTTACGAAGGGTATTGTATATGGCGTTTTTAACTGTTATATCACCACTTGTATGTTTAACATATCCAATAGATAAAATGAGAGATGGAACAGCACAAGGATATAACATGTGGTTTAAAGAATATTTGTTTAATGCTTTAATACAACCATTTCATTTAATAATTTATGTAATCTTATTTGGAATTGCATCAAGTTTAAACAATGTATTATTTACTTTAGTTGTATTAGCATTTATGATTCCAGCAGAAAAATTCTTAAGAAAAATGTTCGGATTTGATAAAGCATCTACATTTGGTTCATTTGCAGGAGCAGCAGCAGGAAGTATATTTGCAAATGCTATGAGTAAAATAGGAAAAGAGTCACCATCTTCAAAAGGAGAATCTACGTCAGGAAGCAGTGCTAACGATAATAACAGAATTAGAATATCAAGAGATAATAGTATTAGAAATCTATCTGGATTTAAAAATGGAAATAGTGAAGCACTTCCTGAAAATACGGAAACTAATCAAGATAGCAATCAGCAAGGGGATAATGAATTTAGCCAAGAAAATACGAATACATCAATTGGATACTCAGGTTCTGCATCAGCTGCTGATGCATATGCAAATGATACATCAGGACAAGATCCAGAATTGCTTGCTCAAAAAGAAGAACTAGAGGAAAAATTAGCAGATGGGCAATTAACAAAAGACGAATTAACTGAGGATCAAAAAAGAATATTGGGTATTGAAGATCAAATGCCAAAACAACCAGAACAGCCAGAACAATCAGAGACGCAACAAGCAGCAAATACATATGCTAGAATCTTTTCAGACGAAGCAAGAAAAGATCCTAATAGAGAAACACAAAATATTAATCAAAACATTCCTTCTGAAAAACGTAAAATTAAAAATCCAAGTAATTCAAGAAGGGAAAATGCACGTAGAATGCTTATGAGAGGTGGAAAAAGGTTCATAACAGATAGAAATCATGGTGTACGAAAATTATTAAGAGGTGCAGGAAAAGTAATGGGAGGTGCGTTAGGTGCTACAGCAGGACTTGCGGTAGGACTTGCTAGTGGTGACCCATCAAAAGTAATAGCAGGTGCAGCAGTTGGCTTTACAGGTGGAAGTTCACTTCGGTGGAAAACTAGTTGCAGATTCAATTCCAGGAGTTGTAAATGGAGTAGTATCAGCAAAAGATAAAATATTATCAGCAAAATATGGTATTGAAGATACATTCAATGAATTAAATGAAGGTAGAGATGTAGCAAGAAAGAAAGCTGGAAAAAGACAAGATGATATAGATAAAGAAAAATATTTAAAAAGTTTAAATACACTTGAAAGAGCAGAGAACTTTAAGGATACAGTATTACAAAATAGTAATTTCTCAACAGATGAAATTAAAGAAAGAATGTATAAATTAGAGCGTGCTGGTATAACAGAAGAAGAAGATATGAAAAAAGCATTTTTATTACAAAATAAAGGATTTTCTGTTGAGCAATCAGCAAACATCATGCAAGAGATGAAAAAGATAGATAGAAGTCAGTTATCAAATAAAGAATATAGCAATATGATAAGAAATAGCTTTGAAAATAAAGGATTAAGTGAAGAAGAAACAGATCATGCAATGCAAGGAATTCATATTGCAGCAGGACTTGCGCCATATGAAAGACCAAATGCAAAGCCAAAATCAGGAAAAAATATTCCAAAGCAAAAAGGAGAAACATCTGCATCGTCAGGAAGGAATGCACAAGGTAGTCAAGGAAGAACATCTGCATCATCAGGAAGGAATGCACAAGGTAGTCAAGGAAGAACGTCAGCATCAACAGGAGGAAGTACATCAAGTAATCAAAGAGCAATACCGACATCAACAGGAGGAAAAACATCAAGTAATCAAGGAGGCACATCGGCATCAACAGGAGGAAAAACATCAAGTAATCAAGGAGCAATACCGACATCAACAGGAGGAAAAGCACAAAGTAGCCAAGGAGGTAAAACAACAACATCAAGAGGAAATGCGCAAGGTAATCAAGGAAGACCAAATCCAATAGAGCCAATTAACCCAAATAATAGTAATAACAACAACTTATAATAAAAAAGGAGGATAGTATGTATAATCTAAAAAGACTTTATAACCAAAATAGGAAGAAAATATGGAAAACAATTATTATTATAGCTTCTGCATTATTGCTTCTAATGTTAATAAACCAAGTAGTAAAACAATATAATGAACAAAAAAAGCAAAATGAGCAAAATACTGTTATAGAGGATGTTACAAGTAGTTATAAAGAAGATTATACTGCTATCTCTGGAAAAGAAATAAAAAAAGATGCAGTAAAACAAGATTCTGATATTATTAAAGAGTTTATTGAATTTTGTAATAAAAAAGATATTGAACATGCATATAATTTACTTTCAAATGATTGTAAAGAGGTGAATTATCCTACAATTGATATATTTAAGGCAAATTACTTAGATACAATATTTACCAATACAAAATCTTATAATCAAGAAGGTTGGATGAATAAGAACAACAGATATACATATAGAATAACTATTATAGATGATCCGTTATCTACTGGTACAGTAAATTATAATAATTCATTTCAAGATTTTTATACAATAGTAGAAGAAAATGGTGAGACAAAATTAAATATTTCTAGCTATGTTGCAAGGGAAGAATTAAATAAAATGACAAGCATTAATGATGTAACAATAAATGTAAAATATAGAGATTCATATATGGATTATGAAGAATATGTCTTTGAAGTTATTAATAATTCAGATAAGGTAGTTGCATTAGATAGCAAAGAAAATAATGATACATTATATTTGTTAGGAGAATCAAATAATAAATATTCATGTTATAATAATGAAATTACATTAAATTATTACAATATATTATCAGATGGTAAAGATGAAACAGAAGATATTAAATCAATTACAACAAGTGTGGTAGTTCCATCAAATTCTAAGAAGTACATAAAGATAAAATTTAATAAAATGTATAACCCAGAAAGAAAGATAAAAGCAATAGAATTTTCAGATTTTATAAATGATTATGAAGAATATGTTAATATAAGTAATAAAAAAATGTACAATGCAAGGCAATTAATTAGAATTGATATATAAAAAAGCGGGTATTGTACCTGCTTTTGTTATCTAATAGGAAATTTCTCCGAAATTTCTATGTAAAAGAGGTGAGAAAATGGAAGAAGACGAAGAAAATAAAGAAGAAAATGGAGTAGTAAAACAACAAGTTAAAAAAGTAAAAAATAAAATTAAAAGTAAAATAATAAAAAAGATAATAATTGTTGTAGTTCCAATAATTTTAGCAATTTTTTTAGCAATATGTCAAATCGTTGTTATTATATCAACTTTTCAGATTATAGGTAATTTTTTCACAGATATATTTTCTTTTACTACAATAGATGAAAACGGAGAAGAAATACAAGTAAATTCTGTTAGAATTGTAAAAGACAATACAACTAATGAATACGAGTTTGAATTAGCTCCAGGAATGATAGGTAATGTTTATAATCAGATGAATGAAAAAATAGGAGAAAAAGAATCTGGACTTGAATTAAAAAATTTCGGTTTAGACAATAATTTACTAGAAAAGATGATAAAGGCTAATATGGTTACATCTCTTCCAAAAATAGGAGAAAATGGATTTCAAGGAAGTATTATTGTAAATAGATATGATGCAACATCAGATGGTGACGAAGATGTAGAATTAGAATATATTTCACCAAATGAATTTATGGAAAAATATAATAAAGCAATAGAGGCATCAGACGAATTAGACTTGGAAGATGAAAGTATTCATTCTTATATGGGTGGAGAAACGATTGATTTAGCTTGGGAAAATTTTATGGAGACATTAGAAGAAAAAGAAGACGAAGATTATAGTGTATCGCCTAGTGAATATTCTGATATAGATGATGATGATATTAATGAGTTTAATAAAAGAGTTGAAGCTGCATTAGATAAAAAGATAGCATCGGCACGTTCTGAGAAAATAGAAGAAGAATTAAGTAGATATAGTAAAAATGTAATAACAGGTAAATATAGGCATGCAGCTGAGAATAATTCAGAAATTGATGAAAAGCATTTAGGAGATATATTAAAAAATACGGAAGATGACGAAAAAGATATACAAGATTATTTAAGTAAATTAGGTAAATATTATACTATAGGAAAACTTTCATATGATGAAGATGGAAAATTATTTATTGAACAAGAAGAAATAAAAGATGAAGAAAATAATAAAACAATAATAAAATGTGATTTATCTAATATTCTTATGATAAAATATAATAAAACAGTAAATATTGCTGGAAGTGCAAGATATGGGGAGGTAACTGTAACATCAAATGATGGTAAACAGTCAACAAGACACTATAACGATTCATTTTATGCAAAAAATATAGGATATTCAATAGATATTGAATCTATACCATATCAAAATATGGTTAGACAATATGATATGCCATTTGAATTTTTATTTGCATTATTAACGACGTCGTCAAGTCCAGATTGGATTACAAAATTAACTGATTTAGTAATGGAAGACAGTAGAATTGATATTAATGTGCATGATAACTATTCTGAAACGCAACAAAGAACTATTAAAACTTGGACGCAAGAAATTGGAAAAGATGGTGGTAATGCAAGTGGAGTGATTTACCGTATAATAACTAATGATTCAACAGAAGGTATACATACTTTATCTACAGATATAGAAAAAGTAAAAACGTGGATATATAATAAGGAAATTCTTTTTGAAAAAAAACAACAAAATAATAGCGATACAGATGATGGAATAAGCGAATCAGACAAAGGAAATAAAAGAGATATAAAAAGAAATGAGTATACTAGAAATGACTCTTATGAATATACAAAAACAGTTGAAGTAAATAATCCAGATGATGATGCACAGCCATTAAGTAAAGAGACTAAAAATTCAGAGGGAGAGTGGATAGACTATAATCCATTTTTAAGATTATGGAAAAACAGTACTGGAGAAGTAGAAATAGAATTTCAAAAGGATTCATCAGGAAATGAAACTCCAATAAATGATAAATTTGAAAAAAGAGGTAAGAAAGTAAAATATAAAATTATAGGTGGTGGAAAAGCCTGCACAGATGATGCAATAAAAGACAGTTCAGGATTGTTATTTAAAATGTTAGGAGAAAACCAAAAAACCCAAAATTACGAAACAATACTTAGATATTTATTATATATATACACAGGTAATGAAGACTATGGAGCAACAGATGTAAATGATATAATTGACATATTTAATAAAAGAAATTTTAATAATGTTTCTAGTGGAGGGGTATTAGTAGAATATCTTAATGCATGGGAAGGAACTATATATAATGCAGATAAAACTAAATATGTGGTACATGATGACGGTAAAGGATATAGAACAGTCGGATATGGTGTTTGTAT
Source organism: uncultured Clostridia bacterium (assembly GCA_947631785.1). Lineage (GTDB taxonomy): Bacteria > Bacillota > Clostridia > TANB77 > CAG-508 > CANRMR01. Next base: position 24,889 of record CANRMR010000008.1, read on the forward strand.
AGATAGACAGAGCTCTAGATTTAATGGAAAATTGGATGTAAGTGGTCTAAAATTTGGAGACGAAGTAGACATTGATATTGTTGATGAAGTAAGAAGTCAAATTGTTACTGATTTTTATAATGAAGTAGTAAGTCAAGTAAATAGTTTGGATTTAGAAGAAAGTCAAATTCATGCATTAACAGCAATAAAATATCAGTATGGAAATTTAGGTAACTTTGTAGAAATGTATAAAAAATATGGAAATACTGATCAATTAAAAAGTTACTTTAAAGTAAATGGATATAATCCATTTATAAAAGGACCAGAAAGCAATGGTAGAGCACAAGCAAATTGGAAATTGTTTCATGAAGGAATTTATACAGATTCTAGTGGAAAAGAAATACAAGTAACTACAAATTTAGATACTGTTGCAAGTGATACTGCTAAAAAAATAATTCAATGGGCTAATAGTCAATTGGGACGCAGTTCATTTTATAATAAGCATAATGGTAAAAATATGATTTCTACAAATTATTGTGCTGCTTTTGTTAAAAGTGCATATTACGAAGCTGGTTTACCATATATTAGTGGAAATGCAATAGATATCCCACATTCTAATTCTATTAAGTACATAAATGGAAAAGTAGATTACTCTTCTATACCTATTGGAGCATGTGTAGTTTCAAAGGGAACTCCAGTTAATGGCGTATTGTATGGACATGTAGCTTTATATATTGGAAATGGATATGTTATAGAAGCAGGAGGAAAGACAATACAAAAAATTCTTATAGATAAATCATTTGGTAAAGGCAAGTTTTTAGGATGGGGATATGCAGGTAATATGAGTGCATTATAAAAATATATTATACAAGGAGAATATTTTATATATGGATAAAAAAATAATAAAAATAATAATGATATTAATTCTTATAATAATATTTCTATCTATAATAATACTATTGTTATTTTATAATCAAGAGAAAAAGACTTATGAAGAAGAAATATATTATAATCCAAGTAGTACAAAAAGAGAAAAATTTGCTCTAGTAAAGGAACAAACTGAATTTTTAGATACTTACGTATGCATAAATAATTATATAGGATATATAAGTCAACTGTATAGAGAACAATACTATAATCAAGAGTATGAAAGTAGTATAAATATAGAAGAATATATTGATGAACAAATAAAAATTGCAGAAGAAGAAATTTTTAGTATTTTAGATGAAAAATATATAGAAGAATCTGATATTAATATAAATTCAATAGCAGATTTATACTCTAATTATTATGGACAAATGAAATTTGTAATTGATAAAATGTATGCTTTGGATAATTCAGATGATGTGTCTACATATATAATATATGGTAATATCATTAATTTAACAAAAAATGAAAATAAAGAATATTCATTAATGGTAAGGAGAGATATGAATAATTTAACATATTCAATATTACCTCACGAATATATTATAAATAATAATTATATAGAATCCAATATACAAAATATAGATATATCGGTTCTAAAAAATAATAAAGAACAAATTGAAAGTAATACATATAATACGTATAGTCCAATTGTATATGATGACGAATATATCGCTAAATACTACTTTAATGACTATAAAGATAGATTAATGTATAATGTAGAAAGTTTATTTTATAATCTAAATGAAGAATATAGAGAAAAAAGATTTAAAAATATTGATGAATATAAAAATTATGTAAATGAAAATTATCAAAATCTATTAAAATGTTTTTTAAGCAAGTATCAGTATGTATATAATGAAGATACATCATATTATATATGTATAGATAATTATGATAATTATTATATATTTACAGAAAAAGAAGGAATGAATTATGAACTTATATTAGACACATATACCATAGACTTACCAGAATTTTTAGAAAGTTATAATTCTACAAATAATCAAGGAAAAACAGCATTAAATATTCAAAAATTTATTCAGGCAATAAATGCAAAAGATTATTCATATGCTTATTCTAAGCTAGCAGATAGTTTTAAAAACAATTATTTTAATACAGAAAAAGATTTTGAAGAATATATTAAGAATAAGTTATTTAGTCATAATAGTATACAGTTTAATACGTTTTCTGTACAAGGTGATGTAAATTCATATAAAATTATATTAACAGATCAAACAGGTAATAGTACAGATGAAATATCTCTTAATATTGTTATGCAATTACAAGAAGGAACAGATTTTGTAATGTCGTTTGAGGTTTGAAATTAACAATAAAATTTAATTATCTAATAAATTCCTTATTATATAAAAAGAGTGAAAATAAATTTCATTCTTTTTATTTTTTACAAAAAAACAAAAAAAGTATTGCTTTTTTGTAAAGTTAATGTTAAAATGATAAAAGAAAAGGGGTAATTGATATTTTAAATATTAATTTACGGGGGAATTTGCAATGAAAGGAGGGATAAACATGAATATTGAAAAAATGCTTGTTGAAATGAACCAAAATTTAACACAAAAAATGGATAATATGAATAATAATTTAACAAGGTTAACAAAAGAAATCAAAAATAATAAAGCAGAATTAATGGATATTATGATAAAAATAGAAGATAAATTAGATGAATCAATTAAAGAACAAAAAAGTATGAAAAAACAAATGTATGACCTTTATGTAGAGCACGGAATTAAAATAGAAAATCATGAAGATCGTATAAAGCAATTAGAAAATAAAGCAGTATAAAATTATCTTATTAAAATTTAAGTATAACCTTCCTTGTTTTAGAATAAATTCTAAAAAAGGGGAGGTTATATTATGCAAAAAAAGCTTAGTAAAAAGAAAATTATTATAGCAGTTTCTATAATAGCAGTAATAATTATTCTATTTTTTATGGGAAAAACAATGGCAATGACATACTACCAAAAAGTTGATTTTTCAACAGGACTTGTAACTGCATCAACATTAAATGTAAGGCAGGGACCATCTACATTATATAAAACAATTACCCAGGTATATAAAAATCAATATATAAGGGTATTTGCACAAATTGGCACATGGTATGTAATTCAAACAGATAACGACTATGTTGGATGTGTAAGTAAAGATTATATTAAGCCAATTTATCCAACAACAGGAAATACAGGAACAAATAACAATTCTAGCGGAAGTGTTACTACAACATCTGGTTTAACATCAGATGAACAAGAGGTATTTAACTTAATAAATCAGCAAAGAACAAAAGCAGGACTATCTGCATTAAAAATAAGTCAAGAAGTACAAAAAGTAGCAAGAGACAAAGCACAAGATATGGTTAATTTAGGATATTTTTCACATAATTCACCAACATATGGTTCTCCATTTGACATGTTAAAAAGCTATAAAGTATCTTACAAAACAGCAGGAGAAAACATTGCAGGAAATTCAAGTAATCAAGGAGCCGTAAATGCATGGATGAACTCAGAAGGGCATAGAGCAAACATACTAAACAGCAGTTACAATTATACAGGAATTGCAGTAGTAAAAAGCAATAAATACGGAAAAATATATGTACAAATGTTTATAGGAAAATAAAATTAATATTTCAAACCTTTATAAGTAAAAATTCCAGTAATAAATAACAAGAAATAGAAATAGATTATTAAAGGTGATTATATGGCAAAAATAAAGAAAATATGTATTTTGTTTTTTATTTTAATACAAATGTTTTTTCCCTTTTGCACAATTACATATGCAGACGATGAAGATAATGAAAACCTAAATACACAAGAAATAGACAAAATTTTAGAAGCATCTGCAAATATAGAAAATGTGCCTGTTATAAATTCAAGAGCAGCTGTTGTTATAGATAGACAAACACACACAGTTCTATATGGAAAAAAAGAAAATGAAAAAAGAAAAATGGCGTCTACAACTAAAATAATGACAGCAATTGTTGTTTTAGAAAAAGGAAATTTAACAGATGTTGTAGAAGTATCAAAAAAAGCAGCCGGAACTGGTGGATCAAGATTAGGGCTAAAGACTGGTGATAAAATAACAGTTCAAGATTTATTATATGGATTAATGCTATGTTCACGGAAATGATGCTGCGGTTGCTTTAGCAGAACATATAGGTGGTAGCGTTGAGGGATTTGCTAATTTAATGAATGAAAAAGCAAAAGAAATGGACTTAAAAAATACGCATTTTGTAACTCCACATGGATTAGATCAAGACGAACACTACACAACAGCCTTTGAACTTGCTGTTTTAGCAGATTATGGATTAAAAATTGATAAATTTAAAAAAATTGTAGGTACTAAAAGTTATAATGTTAATATTAATGGTTACACTAAATCTATTAATAATACAAATGAACTATTAGGAAATCTAAATGGTGTATATGGGGTAAAAACAGGTTTTACAAATGGTGCTAATAGATGTTTAGTAACAGCAATAAAAAGGGATAGCTTAGATGTTATATGTGTAGTACTTGGTGCAGATACTAAAAAATTTCGTACTCAAGATAGCGTAAAACTAATTGAGTATACATTTAAAAACTACAAAATTGTAAATTTAGAAAATAAAATAATAGAAGAATTTTCTAAATGGAAAGAAGATATTAATGATAAAATAGAAGTAATTAAAGGTATGGAAAAAGAAATTAAAGTAAATTTAGACAAAATAAAATTTACGAATTTTCCAATTATAGCAAGTAAGGAAAATCAAATACAAGTATTAATTGAAAATGTAGACACATTAGAGGCACCTGTTGCTAAAAATCAGAAAATAGGTAGTTGTAAAATTATTTTAGAAGGCAATGTAATAGATGATATAGATATAATTATGCAAGAGGATATACAAAAGAAAAATGTAATATATTACTTTAAACAATTGCTAAAAGACTACTTTATATACTTAAAACAAGGTATAGAAATATAATACATTTATAAAAAATTAAATATTTTCTAAATATTAAATTATAACATTAAATAAATACTCTCAAACAGAAACACTGTTTGAGAGATTGAGTGTTATTATATAAAATCTAATATGATTCTTAAGAAAGCAACATTAGTAGGTCTTTTATCATTGAAATACCTAAAAAAAGTAATGTTACTATCTCGTTTTTCCCATGCAGACTTTATTGCAGATCTAATGCCTGATTCAACACGACTAACAGTGCTATTGTGCATTTTAGAAATTGCAGGATATAGCTCCTGATGCATATAGTTAAGCATATTTGAATCTTGCTTAATTAAATAAATTGCTGTCTTTAAGTAAGCAAAACCAACTAATTTTGGAGATATTCCCAAGCCTGATAATAATTGAGAAATGTAAATGTCTTCTGACTGCTTGTCAGATTCCATTTTGTTGTCCACAGAAGCAATTTTTGATAATTCTTTGACAAGATAATCTAAAATTTCTGTGTCAGTAACACCTGCTTTCCGAAACCACTCAACATAGTTTAATAATCTTTGTAGTTCATTCATAGTTAACACTCCTTGCATTTATTAAATTTTATATAAACTAATATTAACATAAAATGGTAAAAAAGTCAATAAATATTAAAGCTTGTAAAAAAATATAAATTAGTATAAAATAATATATACAAGGAGGAAAATATGAGGGTTTTAATTACAGGTGGTTCTTCTGGAATAGGTAGAGATATTGCAAGAGAATTTGCAAAAAAAGGATATGAACTTATTTTAGTTGCAAAAAATGAGGACAAGCTATTAAAAGTAAAGGAAGAACTAAATACTAAAGTAGAAATAATTTCTATGGATTTAAGTAATAGAGAAAATGTAATTAAATTACATGAAACAGTTAAAAATGTTGATATTTTAATTAATAATGCAGGATTTGGTGTATTTGGAGAATTTTCTAAAACTGACTTAAAAAAAGAATTAGACTTAATTGATACAAATATTACTGCAGTGCATATTTTAACAAAGTTATATTTGCAAGATATGAAAAAACAAGGTAGTGGACAAATACTAAATGTTGCTTCTATTTCTGGGTTTATGCCAGGACCTTTAATGGATGCATATTATGCTTCAAAAGCATATGTAGTTAGATTAACAGAAGGAATTTACGAAGAATTAAAGAAAGAAAAATCTAATATTAAAATAAGTGTACTGTGCCCAGGACCTGTAGACACAAATTTTAACAATGTTGCAGATGTAAAATTTAATTTGCCATCACTATCTAGCCAGTATGTAGCAAAATATACAGTAGAAAAAATGTTAAAAGGCAAATTTATGATAATTCCAGGACTTAAAATAAAACTTTTAAAAATATTAGCTAAAATTAGTCCAAATAATTTAACTAGTAAAGTAGTATATATAATGCAAGAAAGAAAAAGAAAATAATTTATAAAAAAATATTGTTAAAACTAATGCAATATGATATATTATAAAGAAAAAAGAGGAGGATAATCTTTTTTATGGAAAATCAAGAGTTTAAAAATAAAAAAACAATTCTTATTGTAGATGACGAAAAACCAATTGTAGATATATTGGTATATAACTTACAAAAAGAAGGATATGATACATTAGAAGCAAATGATGGTATTACAGCAGTAGATATTGCTTTAGATAAAAAACCAGATCTAATTTTATTAGATATAATGTTACCTGGAATGGATGGACTATCTGTATGTAAAAAAATAAGAAATACTTTAAATGTTCCAATTTTAATGTTAACAGCAAAAGATGAAGAAATAGATAAAATATTAGGTTTAGAATTAGGAGCAGATGATTATGTTACAAAGCCATTTAGTGTTAGAGAATTAATGGCAAGAATAAAAGCAAATTTAAGAAAACAAGAAATGAGTGGAATAAATAATGTTCCTCAAGAAGAAAAAGAACAAGAAGTTCATAAAATTGTAATAGGTGAAATGACAATTGATTTAGATAGATTTGAAGTTAAATTAAGAGATAAAGTTGTAGATTTAACTTTAAGAGAATTTGAAGTATTAAAATATTTAGCAAGTCAACCAGGTCAAGTAGTTACAAGAGAAGTGTTACTTGAAAAAGTATGGGGATACGAATATTATGGTGATATTAGAACAGTAGATGTAACAGTAAGAAGAATAAGGGAAAAAATAGAAAAAGATACTTCTATACCTAAATTCTTAATGACCAAAAGAGGAGTAGGATATTATATTGCAAACAATTAAATCTATTAGTTTTAAATAGGAGCTTTAGGATTATGGTAAAAAATATACAAATAAAAATAATGATTATTTTAATAATAACAGGAGCTATTATTATTTCTGGACTTGGAATTTTTTATTCCATATATTTAAATACACTAAATGCACAAATTACACAAGGAATAGTAAATGAACAAACAGTAAATCAAGCATTTATAGATGGGCAAGAAAAAATAAAAGCTTTATCTATTTATACAATTATTGCTTTTATTTTTATTACATTAATAGCAAGTTATTTTTTGTCTAGATTATTAATATCTTCATTTACCAAACAAATGAACAAGATAAAAAAATTAGATAAAGGGGAAGATATTAATATTAAGGCAGTGCTATTACATATGACAGATGGAATTATTGCTTTTAATAGAGAGGGCAAAATATTGCTTATAAATCCTGCTGCAACAAGGCTACTTCGAATTATTCCAGAGGATGATACATTTGAAAAAGTTTTTAGTAAGTTTGATGTAGATGTAAATATGGAAAAGATTATTTACTTAGAAAATTGGACTTCTTCTGAGCAAGAAATTAGAGTAGGAGACAATTTTATAAAGTTATTTTTTGCACCAATAAAAGATGAAAAAAATATACCTACTGGAGTAATTGTTGTGATTCAAGATATTACAGAACATGTAAAACTAGATAATATGAGAAAAGAATTTGTAGCAGATGTATCGCACGAATTAAAAACTCCAATTACATCAATTATGGGATATGCAGATACACTTTTAGAATGTGAATACGAAAAAGATATACAAGAAAAATTTTTAACAGTAATTGCAACAGAAGCAAGAAGAATGGCAAAGCTTGTTAATGATTTACTTACATTATCTAGATTTGACAATAATGAAAATAAAACACAAAAAGTGGAATTTGATTTAGGTGATTTAGTAAAAAAATGTCAAGAAAAAGTTCAATTAGAAATTAACAAGAAAAAACATTCAGTAGAATGTTTTGTAACAGCAAATGTTCCCTTAGTTTATGCAGATAAAGATGGGATAGAAAGAGTTGTATTAAATATTTTAACAAACAGTATAAAATATACAAAAGAAGGCGGAATTATAAAAATATATGTTGGATTTGTATATAATGATGCATATATAAAAATTATTGATAATGGTCTAGGAATACCTGAAGAAGATTTAAACAGAATTTTTGAAAGATTTTATAGAGTAGATAAAGCAAGAACAAGAGAAATGGGAGGAACAGGACTTGGACTTTCTATTGCAAAAGAAATATTAGACAAAAATGGTGGAAGTATTAATATAAAAAGTGAGGTTGGCAAAGGCACAGAAGTAGTAATTAAAATACCAACCAAAAATTAAGGAAAATAAAGCTGTAGTGGTTTTATTGCCTATAGCATAAAAAAACATCGTGAAGCAAAAATTTGACATAAAAATAAAATGATAGTATAATAACAAAAGCATAAAAAGGAAGTGTTTTAATTGAGCAGTGAAATAAAAAAAGAGATTATAGAATGGATTGCTTGCATTGTTATTGCAATAATACTTGCATTACTTGTAAGATATTTTATAGGAACTCCAACAGTTGTAAAGCAAGTTTCTATGAAACCTACCTTAATAGAAAATCAAAGATTAATTTTAAATAGATGGACAAGGACAACAAATCAAATGCCAAAAAGAGGGGATATAATTACATTTGAAGAACCTATTGGTAATAATCCAGAAGAAAGTGTAATTGCAAGTTTTAGACAAATAGATGGATGGTTTAATAAATTTTGTTATTATGTATTAGAAATAGGAAAAAGAAGTTATATTAAAAGAGTAATTGGACTTCCAGGAGATCATGTTGAAATAAAAAATGGAAATGTATATATAAATGAAGAAAAACTTGAAGAAGACTATTTAGCAGATACAGTAGTTACAGAAGATAGACGGAAACTTTATTGATGTTACAGTACCTGATGGATGTATATATGTTTTAGGAGATAATAGACCAGAAAGTACAGACTCTAGAATTTTAGGATGTATACCAATAGAAAAATTAGAAGGAAAAGTAGTACTTCGCTTTTGGCCATTAAATGTATTTGGAAAAATATAAAAAGGTGCGTAAATTATGGAATTTACAGATATAATAGGAAATGAAAAAAACAAAGAATTATTAAAAAGCATTTTGAAACAGCAAAAGTTATCACATAGTTATATGTTTATTGGAAAAGAAGGAATAGGAAAATTTTTATTTGCAAATAAATGGGCAAAGATGATTTTATGCCAGACAAAAGAAGAATTAGAATGCAATAAATGTAAATCTTGTATCCAATTTGATAGTAATAATCATCCAGATTTTTATGTGATAAATCAAGATGAAACAATTAAAATAGAACAAATAAGAAATTTGCAAACTAAAATATTGGAAAAGCCAATTATATCTAATAAAAAAGTTTATATTATAAACAATGCAGATACCATGACAAAAGAAGCACAAAACTGTTTATTAAAAACACTAGAAGAGCCACCAGAATATGTTGTAATTATATTAATTGGAGCAAATGAAAATATTTTTCTAAATACAATTCGTTCAAGATGTACCAAAATAAGTTTTGAACCTTTAAAAGAAAATGAACTAATAAAAATATTAAAAGAAAAATTTGATATATATTTAGAGCCAGAATACTTAATAAAAGTAGCGCAAGGAAGTGTTAAAACAGCATTATCTATTGCACAAAAAAAAGATTTATATAAAAGCGTGCAAGATGTATTTGAAAACACAGATAAATATACATTACTAGATGTACTAAATAAATTACAAGTTTTATATAAAAACAAAGAAAATATACAAGAAATATTAGATTATATTGAATATATTTTTTTAAACAAAGCACAAAAAGAAACAAAATATTTAAGTAAAATAGAAGAAATAGAAAAGACTAAAAAAAATATTATATCTAATAGTAATTATGATATGCAAATAGATTATTTACTATTTAAAATATGGGAGGAAAATGCATTTTGAAAAATATAATAGGAGTTAGATTTAAAAAGCCAGGGAAAATTTATTTTTTTGATCCAGGAGATAACGAAGTTACCAAAGAAAACCATGTTATAGTAGATACATCAATGGGAGAAGAATATGCAGAAGTTGTAATTGCAAATCGTCAGATGCCAGAAGACAAAATTGTAACTCCTTTAAAAAGTATTATAAGAGTTGCAACAGTCGAAGATGATAAACATAATGAAGAAAACAAAATAAAAGAAAAAGAAGCTTTTGATATTGCCTTAAAAAATATAAAAAAGCACAAATTAGACATGAATTTGTTAGATGTAGAATATAAATTTGATAATAGCAAAATATTATTTTACTTTACAGCAGATGGCAGAATAGATTTTAGAGAATTAGTTAAAGATTTAGCCGCAATTTTTAAAACTAGAATCGAACTAAGACAAATAGGAGTAAGAGATGAAGTAAGAAGACTTGGAGGAAATGGTATCTGTGGTAGAGAACTATGTTGTTGTTCTTTTTTAAGTAATTTTGAAACAGTTTCAATAAAAATGGCAAAAGAGCAAAATATAGCACTTACTCCATCTAAAATATCAGGAAATTGTGGAAGATTAATGTGTTGTTTAAAATATGAACAAGAAGCATATGAAGAAAAATTAAGTAAATTACCAAAAATAGGAGCAATTGTAAAAACAGAAGAAGGCGAAGGGATAGTAGATTCTATTGAAATTTTAAAAGAAAAAATAAGAGTAAAATTTAAAGATAAAGAAGGTTTTTATTATAAAAAATATGACAATAAGGATGTAGAAATTATTAAAAATGTAGAAGAAGATGAAAAAATAGAAGATGTAGAATTACAAGAATTAGAAAGATTAGAAGAAGAAGATGAAAAAAACAAATATGAAGAATAGTATAAAATTTAAAATAATAAAAAATTAAATAAAAATTTTTTTTAATTTAATTTTTGGAGGGAGGCGAAATAAAATGGCATATAAAATAACAGATGCATGTATTAGCTGTGGAGCATGTGCAGCAGAATGTCCAGTAGGATGTATTGCTCAAGGAGAAGAAAGATATGAAATAGACCAAAATGCATGTATTGGATGTGGAACATGTGCAGGTGTTTGTCCAGTAGATGCACCATGTGAAGCAAATGATTAAGTCTCAACATAAAAAAGTTGGAAAAAATATATAAATAAAATCTTATTTTTAAAATTATTAAACTTTTTATTAAATAAGAATTAAAAATTCCTCCTATCAATATAATTTATATAGATAGGAGGAATTATTTTGACTGGAATTAGTATTAAAAGAAGAATGAAAAATGCACTGCTAGTTGCAATTGCTATTTTAATAATGTTAACTTTAAAAGTAGCATGGATACAGTTTGTTCAAGGAGAGGAATTAAAAACCTTGGCATATAAACAGCAATCATTAGATAGAAAAATAAACCCTAAAAGAGGAACAATTTATGATACAACAGGGGAAAATATTTTAGCAGTAAGTAGTACAGTAGAAACTGTTACAATAAATCCTACAAACATTGCAAAAGAAGATAAAGAAAAGGTGACCAAGGCATTTTGCGATATATTTGAATTAGATTATGATACAACCTTTAAAAAAGTAAATAAAAAAAGTTCAATAGAAACAATTATAAAAAAACAAGAAAAAGAAAAAACAGATAAACTAAGAATTTGGATGCAAGAAAATAACATTACACAGGGTATTAATATAGATGAAGACACAAAAAGATATTATCCATATAATAACTTAGCATCACACATTATAGGATTTACAGGAAGTGATAACCAAGGTTTAGATGGTGTTGAGGCAAAATATAATGAAATATTAAGCGGAACGCAAGGAAAAATAACAAGAGTAACAGATGCAAAAGGAAAAGAAATAGGAGATGGAAACGAACAATATGAAGATGCAATAGATGGTGATAGTTTAGTACTTACAATCGATATGAACATTCAATCCATTGTAGAAAAATATGCACAAGAAGCCTGTATTGATAATGTATGTACAGATGGTGCAAATATAGTAGTTATGGATCCAAATAATGGGGATATTTTAGCTATGGTAACATATCCAACATATAACTTAAATGAACCATATAAAATTAATAATGAAGAACTACTTGCAAATTGGGAAACATTAACTGCAACCCAAAGAAATACTGCTTTGCAAGCAATGTGGAGAAATAAGGCGATAGCAGATACATATGAACCAGGATCTACCTTTAAATTAGTTACTTCATCTGCAGCATTAGAAGAAAAAGTTGTAACAGAAACAGATAAAGAGGGAGAATTTGCGTGTACAGGATCAATAGAAATTGCAGGAACAAGAATAAAATGTTGGAGATATTATAGACCACATGGAGCAGAAAGTCTAAGGCAAGCACTAATGAATTCATGTAATCCTGTATTTATTGGATTAGGTCAAAAAATAGGTGTAGAAAAATACTATGATTATCTAGAAAAATTTGGATTTTTAAATAAAACAGGAGTAGATTTGCCAGGAGAAGCAAAAGGGATATTTTTAGAAGAATCAAAAGTAGGTCCAGTAGAACTTGCAACAATATCATTTGGGCAAAGATTTGAAGTAACGCCACTACAAATGGTAACAGCAGTATCTGCAATTGCAAATGGAGGAAATTTAGTTCAGCCAAGAGTAGTAAGACAAATAATAGACTCAAAAACGGGTGAAAAACAAGACATAGAACCAATAATAAAACAAAAAGTAATTTCAGAAGAAACTTCAAAAAAAGTACTTAGTATGATGGGATCAGTTGTTGCTGAAGGAACAGGAAAAAACGCACAAGTAAAAGGCTATGAATTAGGAGGAAAAACAGGAACATCAGAAGATGGAGTAAATACAAACAAATATGTTACATCTTTTATAGGAGTTGCAACAATAAATGATCCAAAACTTGTAATATTAATTGCTTTATATAATCCAACAGGAGAAGGAGGGCACCAGGGAGGTGGTGTTGCAGCACCAATTGCTTCACAAATTTTAGGAGAAGTTTTACCATATATGGAGCTTAAAAAAGATAAAGAAGGTGAAATTGAAGAAATTGAAACAGTTACAATGCCAAATATAAGAGGTATGAATATTAAAGAAGCAAAAAAGGTATTAAAAGAATTGAATTTAAGTTTAGAAATAAATGATGTAGAAGATGAAAAAGAAATAGATAATGAAAATACATACATTAAAGAACAAACTCCAAAACCTGGTATAAAAATAAACAGCGGCTCAAATGTATTTGTAGAAATATAAAAAATATACTTGACAAACATAAAAAATGGAATTAAAATATTAATAAATATTTAAATAGGTAACAATAAAAGAGAGAAAAAGTAAAATAAGGGTTGCTTACAGAGAAAATTGAACATAGGCTGAAATTCAATTTAAGTAAATATATTTGAAAAACTACCTCTCCAAAATATAGTTTGAATTACTATATATGTAAATTTTATTGTACTGTAAAATTAAGTGAAAATTAGGATGGAACCGTGTTATAAAAATATAGCACTCCTATAAATGCAAAAGCACCTGCATTTATAGGAGTGCTTTTGTATAAAAAAATATAAGCGATGAGCTATGTATAAAAAGGAGGAATTTTTATGATTAAAATTGAATTAAAAGATGGTTCAGTTAAAGAATTAGAATCAGGAATGAGTATTTTAGAGATTGCTAAAACAATAAGTGAAGGTCTAGCAAGAATGGCAACTGCTGGAAAAATAAATGGAAAGGTAAAAGATTTAAGAACAGTTGTAAATGAAGATTGCAAACTAGAAATCTTAACATTTGAAAATGATATTGATGGTAAAAAGGCATATTGGCATACAACTTCACATATTATGGCTCAAGCAGTAAAAAGATTATTTCCACAAGTTAAATTAACAATTGGACCTGCTATAGATAATGGATTTTATTATGATTTTGATGTAGAAAAGGCATTTACAGATGAAGATAAAGAGAAAATAGAACAAGAAATGAATAAAATTATAAAGGAAGATTTACCAATAGAACGTTTCTCATTAACAAAATCAGAAGCTATAAAATTAATGAAAGATGAACCTTATAAGATTGAATTAATAAATGATTTGGCTGATGGAGAAGAAATTAGTTTTTATAAACAAGGAGAATTTACAGATTTGTGTGCAGGACCTCATTTAATTAGTACAGGTAAAGTTAAATCAGTAAAAATACTTTCATCTTCAAGTGCATATTGGAAAGGAGATGAAAAAAGAGAAGTTTTACAAAGAATTTATGGAATATCTTTTCCAAAGAAAAAGGAATTAGATGAATATTTAGAAAGATTAGAAGAAGCTAAAAGTAGAGATCATAGAAAAATAGGAAAAGAATTAGACTTATTTTGTTTTTCAGATTATGTTGGTGGAGGATTACCTTTATATACTCCAAAAGGAACAATTGTTAAAGATACATTGCAAAAAGAAATAGAAAAGATATGTAGAAGTTACGGATTTCAAAAAGTAAGTTGTCCTTCTCTTGCAAACATCAAATTATTTGAAACATCTGGTCATGCACAAAAATTTAATGATGAATTATTTAGAGTTAACTCTCCAAAAGGACATGAATTTGTATTAAAACCTGTTCAATGTCCACATCATACACAAATATATGCTTCAAAAATGAGGAGCTATAAAGATTTACCAATTAGATATATGGAATCTGATAAGCAATATAGGGCAGAATTACAAGGGTCTGTTGGAGGACTATCAAGAGTTTATGCAATTACTATTGAAGATGGACATTCTTTCTGCAGAATAGATCAGGTAAAAGATGAAGTTATAAATATGTGTAATATAATAAGAGATTTTTATACAAGAATGGGATTATGGGAAAATCATTGGGTTTCATTATCAGTAAGAGACTATGATCATCCAGAAAAATATATAGGAAGTAAAGAAGATTGGGATTTGTGTGAAAGTATGCTACAAGAAGTATCTGATGAATTACATTTAGAAGCAAAGCGATGTGAAGGGGAAGCTGCTTTATATGGACCAAAACTTGATTTTATGTTTGCTGATGCATTAGGTAGAGAAGTTCAAATTCCAACAGTTCAAGTTGATTTTTCTACTCCTAAAAGATTTGGACTATATTATATAGACAAAAATGGCGAAAAACAAACACCTGTAATGGTTCATAGAGCAATATTAGGTTCATATGAAAGATTTTTAGCATTAATATTAGAACAATTTAAAGGAGCATTACCAACATGGCTATCTCCTGTTCAAGTAAAAATATTACCAATATCTGATGCACATATTGAATATTCAAAAGAAATAATGAAAAAATTAGAAGATGAAGAAATTAGAGTAGAACTAGATGATAGACAAGAAAAAACAGGTTATAAAATACGTGAAGCTCAAATGCAGAAAATACCATACATGTTAGTAATTGGAGATAAAGAAGTTGAATCAAATACTCTTAGTGTACGTTCTAGAGATGATGGAGATATAGGTGTATATAATACAGAAGAGTTTATTTCAAATATTAAAAAGGAAATATTAGAAAGAAAAGTATAAAAATAAAAAAATATTTTGTTGCTTTTAATTTTTATATATGATATTATTTGAAAAAAAGAAAGGAAAGAAAATATGAACAAAATAGAAATAACAGACAAAATAAAGTATATAGGTGCAGATGATAAAACATTAGACTTATTTGAAAGCCAATACATTATACCAAATGGAGTATCATATAATTCTTATTTAATAGAAGATGAAAAAATAGTTATAATGGACACAGTAGACCAAAGGAAAAAGGACGAGTGGTTAGAAAACATTGAAAAAGTATTAAATGGAAGAGAAGTTGATTATTTAATAGTATCACACTTAGAGCCAGACCATTCAGCAAACATTGAAATACTTGCTAATAAATACAAAAACATGAAAATTGTAGGAAACCAAAGGACATTTAACATGATGCCACAGTTTTTCAATATGGACACATCTAAAAGACAGATAGTTGTAAAAGAAGGTGACACATTAGATATTGGAAAGCACAAATTACAATTTTTCATGGCACCAATGGTACACTGGCCAGAAGTAATGGTAACATACGAACAAACAGAAAAAATTTTATTTTCAGCAGACGGTTTTGGAAAATTTGGTGCTTTAGATACAGAAGAAGACTGGACATGTGAAGCAAGAAGATATTATTTTAATATTGTAGGTAAATATGGAGACCAAGTGCAACAATTACTAAAAAAAGCTGCAACATTAGATATTAAAATGATTTGTCCACTACATGGACCAATACTAAAAGAAAATCTAGAATTTTATATAAATAAATATGACATTTGGAGTAGCTATACTCCAGAAGATGATGGAGTTTTAATTGCATATAATTCTATACATGGAAATACAAAAAAAGCAGTAGAAAAGTTAGCAGAAATTTTAAAAGAAGAAGGAGCAAAAAAAGTAGTTATAAGTGACCTTGCAAGAGACGACATGGCAGAGACAATAGAAGATGCTTTCAGATATGACAAAATGATAATTGCATCACCTACATATGATGCAGGACTATTTCCATTTACAGAAAAATTTTTAAGACATCTAAAACATAAAAATTATCAAAAAAGAAAAATAGGAATAATCGAAAACGGATCATGGGCTCCAATGGCTGCAAAATATATTAAAAATATACTAGAAGAAATGAAAGACATAACAATTTGTGAAAAAACAGTTACAATAAAAACAACAATGAATGAAGAAACAATAAAAGATATGCAAAATTTAGCAAAACAAATTTTATCATAGAGATAAAAAAATAAAGTATAGGAGGTGAATTTTAAATGAAATATGAATGTACAATATGTGGACACATATATGACGAAAGTGTAGAAGGTGTTAAATTTGAAGACCTACCAGCAGATTGGGTATGCCCATTATGCGGAGTTGGAAAAGATTTATTTGTAAAAGTAGAAGAATAAATATATTATATATATTTGAATAGATAAAGTGTATATTTTTTTGATTTAAAAGAGCCGCGTAAGCGACCAACCGGAGCGTAAGCGTAGGGCGAATTGGAGCAATTTACATATGAATTTTAGAATTGTAAATTGCGACACCAAGGCTCAAAAAAATCAAAAAAATATACACTTTATCTAATATTTAATTTTTATTTGTATTTTTCACCTTTTTTAGCAACTACAACAAACCTACCATCAGTTACATGATATGCACAAGTAGAAAGAGTCATTAACTGTTCGCCATAAGATGCACTCTTTCCAGTATCATACAAAGAAGCATTTTTTGAATTTGCAACAAAATTATTATATTCATCTTCGTTTTCAGCATTTACAAAATAATAATATCTAAATACATTTTTTTCATCTTTATAATAAACTTTAGATCGAAACGCAGCAATAATATCATAATAAACATCTTCGCCAGGTGTTGTAAATCTTATAGTAGGATGCGTATCGTAAAAGCTTTTATCCTTATATTTTAGCAAATTATGAAACATAGTACCATTATCCATATTGTGACCATATATTAATAAATTACTACTTGGAATGTTAAAGTCATATGCTTTATCTAAAAAAATAGATCCACTAATTGACTTTTCTTTTTTGTAATTACGGTTCATATAAAAATTATTATCAGATGCTTGCAAAACAGGATAGCTAATATTAGTATTTTCAATTTCAATCCAACCAACAATATCAGAATTTTCTTCCTTTAATTTATCTACCTGTATCATCCTTTCTGTTTTCGTCTCTACAATTGGTTCTGTAGTAGGTTCTTCTAAATTGTTATTTACATTTGTGTTTTCAATATCATTAGTATTTTCATAAATAGAAATTTCATTTAATAAATTGCTTTGTTTTTTTGTTCCATAAGAATTAATGCAATACCCAATAATAAAAATAAACGAAAAAATAATTAGTAGACTTGCTACTATGTATATTAACTTTGCAATTTTTTTCTCTACACTACTTTTGTTATCCATACAAATTACCAAAAAGCATCAGGATAATAATAATGTAGAAAAAATCTACATTATTATATATCCTTAAACCAATTATATATCCTTTCTTTTTAATGTTAAAATAGCAAGGCTAGATAAAGCAACTACAGATAAAGCAAGAACAATATTTCCTTGTACACCTGTTTTTGGAGTTTCATCCTTTGGAGTAGTAGCCTCTGGTGCAGGTGTAGTAGTTTGATTTTGAGCAAGTTTTGCATACATTGTTACATCTGCTGTAATAGGGTTTTCAAAATTAAATTTTGTTGTATATGCATTATCTGTATAGAAACCTTCTATAGTATAATTTTCAAAACCTAAAGCTTTTAAATCTATTTGAGACTGTAAAGCTTCCATAGAAATAGTAGTTCCAGAAATTACGCTAATGTTAGTTGCAGCATCTTCCATTAAATAAACAGTTATTGTTACATTAGGTATAAAAGTATCACCATTACCTGCTACTTTATCAGTTGAATTACTTTCAAAAATTATATTATTATTTTGATCTGTTATAACTAACTTATCTCCATTTACAAATATTTTATTTGTAGTATTTTCAGTATTATCAACTTCAAAAGTGCTAAGAGCATCATTTATAGCAATATAAACAACATTAACATCTTCTGTTGAAGTAAGTGTACCATTCATAATTAATTTAGGATTATTGTCATCATCCTTTATAGCAGCAGATTTTGCAAGCTCAATACCATTGTTTTCATATTGACCATTTTGACCTAAATGAAGATTAACAACTTCAACAGTACCAGCATTTGATATTACACCACCATATCCACAGTCATAAATTGTAACGCCATCTAGTACAAGATAACCTTTGTTATAAGCTTGTGCGCCATATTTTTCGGCTTTAGTTAAAGTAAGATTTTTTAAAGTAACTTTTGCAGATTTTTCGGGTGTAGAACCAGCTGTAATTAAAGTACCATTTGCAGAAGATGTATGCCAGTCAGATTCATCTTTAGTTACAGTATTTCCTTTACCATCAATTGTAATTACTTTGTCTGTTATTTCAAGAGGTGTAGATAATTTAATAGTAGTAGTAAGTTCAATTACATCACCATCAGATGCACCTTCAATTGCTGCTATTAATTCTTCTTCATCATTTACAGGAGTTGTTTTAGCATAAGAAGAATTACCATTTAAAATAAAAGCTGCAAGTAATAAAGCAAATAATAAAATTAATTTTTTAGTAGTTTTCATAATAAAATTTTCCTTTCTAAATATATTTTTAAATACTATTTTTCATAAAAATACAAAAATTTTACTACAAAAAATGCAATGTAAAATAATCATCTAATTTTTATCTCATAGTATTTTTCATTAATTATTGTTTTCTTTAATTTTCAAAATATACAAAATAATTTTTATTTCTAAATTTTTCTACAAAAATTTAATAAAAATTAAAAAATAGTCAAAAATAACATTGACAATAAAAATTAGATAAAATATAATTAAAAATGTAGGGGCACGAGGCATCGTGCCCAAGAATAAAATTTCTTATCACAAAGCAAAGGATTATAAATTTTCAAAATAATGATAAACTTCGTCGCTCACGAAATTTTCGCATAAATTCTAATTAAAATTTTTCAGCGCCCTCACAAGCGTGTGAGATTCCCTAAAAAATTTTAATAAGAATTTCTAGGCTTAAATTTCGTTCGATTCCTTGTTTACATATTTTTAAAATTTATAAAACCTTTGCCAAAACAAAATGATAAAAAAAGAAAAATGTTAAAACCAAAAAAACACGTGTAGGGGCGATTTTAATCGCCCGCAAACCACAAAGGAATACCATAACACATGTAGGGGCAGACGCCTCTGTCTGCCCATCTGTAAAAACAAACCCTATACATGTAGGGGTTCGTCTTGACGAACCCATCTACAGAGAAATACCAAAAAACGTAGGGGCACGAGGCATCGTGCCCAATAACCCAAAAGACATACCCAAATAAAACAATAGAAAAAAACAAGGAGGAAAACATGAGAATAAAAGAAGAAAAAGGATCAGTTGCAGTAGTAGTAATAGTCGCAATATTATTCATAGTAGCACTATCTACAACAATATATTTTGCAGCAGTAAATAGAAAAAATACAGGAGAAGAAACAACAAGGGAGGTAAAACTTGCATACGAAAAAGACATAGAAAACATAGATTACGTATATGCATCAGTTATAAGCGAAAAAAATTCGCCAAATCCACCAGAACTAAAATCAAACATGGAACTTGTAAAATACGAAAATGGAAATTGGGTAAAAGACGAAACAAATAAAAACTATAGTTATATAGCAGGAATAGGAACAGAAGATAATACAAAATCTGAGTGGGCAAATGCAAGAGTAACAATAGATGGAATAGAAAGCTATTTTGTATGGATACCAAGATATGCATACAAAATAACATATTATACAGATGATACGAAAACGACGGTAAGTGATACAAATAAAGGATATGGATCAATAGATGTAGTATTTTTAAAAGGAAAAACAGATAAATATATAGATAAAGACGGAAACGAAAAAACAGCAAAAAGAGCAAATCAAGGAGGAGATCCAGAAAAAGAATACTTAGTACACCCAGCATTTACAAACGATGTAGAAAATGGTGGTTGGGACAAAGAATTAACAGGTATATGGGTCGGAAAATACGAAACAAGTTTAGTTGATAAAGAAACAAAGCAATATATAGATACAGATAATAGAACTAATATAAATATATTATTAACAGAAGAAACAAACAAAAATAAAGCAATAGCAGTACAGCCAAACGTAAGTAGTTGTAGAAATATAACCATAGGAAATATGTATACAAATGCAAGATATTATTCACCAAATTTAGAAAGCCATATGCTAAAAAACAGTGAATGGGGAGCAGTAGCATATTTAACACACAGTCAATATGGAAGAAATGGAACGGAAATAACAGTAAATAACAATAGAAACTATATAACAGGAATAGGTGGGGGAAGTAAAACAACATATGAAACTACAACTGAAACAAAAGCAAATGCATATAATACAGATATAGGAATGACAGCAAGTAGTACTGGAAATATATATGGAATATATGACCTAAGTGGAGGAGCAAACGAATATGTAGCGGCATACTATAGTGGAAGCTCATCATTAACAAATGGACAGTCATTTGCAAGTCAAAATGGAATAAGTACAAAATACGCAACAACATATGATGGAATAACAGAAAGTAGTAACTACAAAAAAGGAGATGCAACATATGAAACAAAAGGTTGGAATTTAGACTATAATCTATTTTTAAAGTCAGAAAGTCCTTTCTTATTTCGTTCAGGTTATGCAAATGGAAAAAATTCTGACAGTGGTGTTTTTAATTATAGCTTATACTTAGGAACATTGTATGGTAACCTCACTTTCCGTATGTGTTTAGTAGTAGATACAAACGAAACAGTAGAGCAAAACTTATACATTTACACAAAAGAACAGCTAGAAAAATTTAGAGATAGGGTAAATAGTGGAGAAACATTTGAAGGAAAAACAGTATATCTAATGGAAGATATAAATTTAAACAATGGAAAATATAAAGTAGAAGACGATGGAACAGTAACATTTGAAAGTACTGCAGAAGAATGGACACCAATCGGAACAGACAAAACATCATTTAAAGGAACATTTGAAGGAAATAACCATACAATAAATGGGCTATATATAAACAACAATAGTTGGCATCAAGGTTTATTTAATATTATAGATTCTAGTGCTATAATTAAAAATCTATCTGTAGAAAACGGAGAAATACATTCAGAAGGATATGTAGCTACAATTGTATTTTCTAATTATGGAATAGTTGAAAACTGTAGTAGTAATGTAAATGTATATGGAAATAACGATATTGTTGGTGGAATAGTAGCAACAAATCAAGGAAAAATTATAAAATGTAATAACAAAGGAAATATACAATCAGGTTGGAGAGTTGGAGGAATTGTAGGAAGTTTATCATCTGGTACAATAGAAGAATGTGTAAATACTGGTAAGGTTCAGTCAACAATGCAAACTACAGAACATGCCAACGCGATAGGAGGAATTTCAGGAGTTACATATCCAAAGAGTATAATTAATAAATGTCATAACGAAGGAGAAATTATAGGATATTATCAAGCAGGAGGAATTTCGGGAGGAGGAACAGATGCTACAATTACTAATTGCTATAATACAGGAAAAGTAACTGCAACAAATCAAGCAGGAGGGGGAATTATAGGACAAAGTGGATACACACGTGGAAGTAGACAGGAATGTACAATAAGAAATTGTTTTAATTCTGGTGAAATTACAGGAAAAGAAATGATAGGAGGAATAGCTGGATGTGTGTTTATTAATATATATAATTCATATAATATAGGAACAATAAAGGGAGAAAATGTTGAAAATACTGGAGAAATTGTATCAAGAATAGACTATGGAATTTTAGATAAAGTATATTATTTAAAAAATAGAAATAATATATATAGTAGAATAGTAGAATCGGATGTTACAGTTACAAACGCAGAGGCGAAAGAGGAAAATTTCATGAAATCACAAGAATTTGTAAACTTACTTGGAGAAGAAAATTGGAAAATAGAACAAGGCAAAAACAATGGATACCCAATATTAAAATAAAAATATAAATTACATTTACAAATGTAGGGGCAGACGCCTTTGTTTATTCAACCACAAAGAAAAACAAAAACAGGTGTAGGGGCAGACGCCTCTGTCTGCCCATCTACAAAGGAATACAATAACAAGGGGCATGATATCTCGTGCCCTTAAAAAAATTAATAAAAAAAGTAAAATCTACTTGAAAAAATTGTCAAAATAGTATATAGTATTTTTCATAGGAAATGAATAAAAAAGCAGATGTGAGTGTGTTGCCACTTTACTAGATAGTTTTACTATCAGAAAGCGAGGTGGTGTTTATGAGTTTTATATTATTTTTAATATATGGACTTATGATTTCAGCAACATTAAACATAACCTTATTAACAGTTATATACATAATTTGGACTAATAAGGAATAAAAAATAGCACTACATTTTGCTTTCCACAGGCAATGTAGTGCTTATCACATTGTGGTAACATACATTTCTGTATGTTCATTTCCTATAATTATTATACACAGATTTTGAAAATTTGTCAAATGCTAATTTCCTAATAAATTTTGTGTTAATTTCCTAATAAATTTTGTGTAATTGTAAAAAAAATTTTCTAAAAAACTTGAATTTGTATTAAAAAGATGATATTATATTAATCAATAAAAAATTAAAAACAAATATAAGGACACGGTAAATATTAAAAATGTATAAAGAGAGCAAAGTCATAGGCTGAAAGCTTTGTTACTAAATTTATTATTTATTATCACCTTATTTAAAGTTGCTTTTCTGAAATAACAGTAAGAAAGTCGTATATCTTGCGTTAAAAGATTTAAAGTGAAAAATAAGAAAAACTTATTTTTAAAATAGGTGGTACCGCGGAGCTATTCGTCCTATATATAGGATGGAATAGCTTTATTTGTTTTAAAAAGATAGGAGGAAAAAATATGTACAAAAAGGTTGAACTTAAAAATGGATTTGTTGGAATGGAACATGAAGTTTCTAAATTTTGGAAAGACAAAGACATTATAAAGAAAAATTTTGCAATGAACGAGCAAAAAGAATATTTTACTTTTTATGATGGTCCGCCAACAGCAAATGGAAAACCACATGTTGGCCACATAGAAACAAGGGTAATGAAAGACATTATTCCAAGATACAAAGTAATGAAAGGCTACAAAGTAATTCGTAAAGCTGGATGGGATACACATGGACTTCCTGTTGAACTAGAAATAGAAAAGAAATTAGGTATTTCTGGAAAAGAGCAAATAGAAGACTATGGAATAGAAAAATTTGTAAAGGAATGTAAAGAAAGTGTATTTACATATGTTCATATGTGGGAAGAAATGACTAACAAAGTAGGTTTTTGGGTAGACATGGAAAACCCATATGTTACATACCATAACGAATACATTGAATCTGTTTGGTGGGCACTAAAACAAATGTGGGAAAAAGGCCTTTTATATGAAGGTCATAAAGTTATGCCATATTGCCCAAGATGTGGAACTGCACTTTCTTCACATGAAGTTGCACAAGGGTATAAAGATGTAAAAGACCTAACTTGTATTGCTAAATTTAAAATTGTAGGAGAAGACAAATACATTTTAGCTTGGACAACAACACCATGGACTTTGCCATCTAACCTAGCACTTTGTGTTAATAAAGCATATGAATATGCAGAAGTAAAGGCAAATATTGGAACAGAAGATGAGCCAAAATATGAAACATATATTTTAGCAAAAGATTTAATAGAAAAAGTTTTAAAAGATATGCCTTATGAAATTATTAGAACTTTTAAAGGCGAAGAGCTAATTGGAACAAAATATGAAAGACTAATGCCATTTGGAAAAGTAGAAGGAAAAGCATTTGTTGTAATTCATGGAGACTATGTTAATTTAGATGATGGTACAGGTATTGTTCATATTGCGCCTGCATATGGTGAAGATGATAGTTTAGTTTCTAAACAAAATGGAATTACATTTATAAATTTAGTAGATAAATCTGGAAAATTTGTAGAAGAAGTAGAGCCTTGGGCTGGCAGATTTGTAAGAGATTGTAACGAAGATATTTGCAAATGGCTTGCAAATGAAAATAAACTATTTGCAAAAGAAAAGCATTTGCACTCATATCCACATTGCTGGAGATGTGACACACCACTTTTATATTATCCAAAAGAAAGTTGGTTTGTTGCTATGAGTAGACTAAGAGATGAATTAGTTGAAAATAATAACAAAGTAAACTGGTACCCAGATACTATAAGAACAGGTAGATTTGGAAAGTTTTTGGAAAATGTAATTGACTGGGGTATTTCAAGAGATAGATATTGGGGAACACCACTTCCTATTTGGACTTGCAAGTGTGGACATAAGGAATGTATTGGAAGCATAGAGGAATTAAAACAAAAAGGAATAGATGTACCAGAAGATATTGAACTACATAAACCATATATAGATAATGTTTATCTAAAGTGTGAAAAATGTGGCGAAAAAATGACAAGAGAAAAAGAAGTAATAGACTGTTGGTTTGATTCTGGTTCAATGCCTTTTGCACAGTGGCATTATCCATTTGAAAATAAAGAAATGTTTGACAATAATTTCCCAGCAGGATTTATATCTGAAGCTGTTGATCAAACAAGAGGATGGTTCTATACATTAACTGCAATAGGAACAGCATTGTTTGGAAGAAGTCCATTTGAAAACTGCATAGTTTTAGGACACGTGTTAGATGAAAAAGGACAAAAGATGTCTAAGTCAAAAGGAAATGGTGTAGACCCTATGACATTGTTAGATACCGTAGGAGCAGATGCTACAAGATGGCATTTTTACACATGTAGTAGCCCATGGCTTCCAACAAGATTAGGTTTAAATAATGTACAAGAAACTGCAAGGGGATTTTTAAGTACTTTATGGAATGTATATTCATTTTATGTGTTATATGCAGAAATTGACCAATTTAATCCATTAGAATACAAAAATTTTGTATCTGAAAATGTAATGGATAAATGGATTTTATCAAAACTAAATTCTTTAATAAAAAATGTAGAAGAAAAACTAGATAGTTATGATATTACAAATGCAGCTTTATTAATTGAAGATTTTACAGATGAATTATCTAACTGGTATGTAAGAAGAAATAGAGAAAGATACTGGCAAAAGGACTTAAATGATGATAAAATAGGTGCTTTTACAACCTTATACAAAACTTTAACTACATTAATACAAATTTCTGCACCATTTGTACCATTTATGACAGAAGAAATTTATCAAAACTTAGTTATTTCTTTAGATAAATCAGCACCAGAAAGTGTACATCTATGTAGCTGGCCAAAATATGATATGTCAAAAGTAGATGTAGAATTAGAAAGCAAAATGGATTTAGCATATAGTTTAGTAAAACTAGGGAGAAGTGCAAGAAATGCAGCAAACATTAAAAATAGACAGCCATTATCTAAAATGCTAATTTCAAGTAGTAGTCTTCCAGAATATTATGCAGATATAGTAAAAGATGAATTAAATGTAAAAGAAGTAACTTTAGGAGCTGATCTTTCAGAATATGTTAATTACGAAATTATGCCAAATCTTCCTGTACTTGGAAAAACATATGGAAAACTAATTCCTAAAATAAAAAATGAAATTGCAAATAAAGATCAAGCAAGTCTTGCAAAGAAAATAAAAAATGGAGAAAATGAAATAATAGATGTAGATGGAACTTCTATTGAATTAAATCAAGATAATTTATTAGTTACAATGCAAGGAATTGAAGGATACGCATTTGCAGGAGAAGGAGAAATTGGTGTTGTGCTAGATACACATATAACCGAAAGCCTAAAAGAAGAAGGTTATGTAAGAGAAATAATTTCTAAGATTCAAAACATGAGAAAAGAAAGTGATTTTGAGGTATTAGATAGAATAATACTATATGTAACTGGTAACAAAATGTTAGAAGATATTGTAGAAAAAAATAAAGAGACAATAATGAAGGATACTTTAACTAAAGAAATAAAATATGGGGAAGATAAAGAATATACAGATGTAGGTATTAATGGAGAAGAATTTAAAATACATGTAGAAAGATAAAAAATTGGCAGGGGCTTAAATCCTGCCAATTTTGCATTTTTAAATAATATATGGTATAATTTAAGTATAAATAACATTTTGGCACTCCTTTTTTGCAGCATGAAGGGCAGCCACGTTATAAATAAAACCTAAATAGGTTTAAGGAGGTAAATAATATGATAAAAGTTAGAGAAATAGAAATAATACCTTTGTTGCTTGAAAATGTTCCGGAAGAAAAACAAGGAGACCTTAAACGTCTTATAAGGCGGATAATGAAGGATTATAAAAAAGCAAAAGTTATACGTAAAGCGTATGACAAAAATAGAAATGAATACTTTGTTGAAATTATTGTTGCTAATGATGATTCAGAAAAGGGAAATATCATTGACAGCTTAAAAGAAGCAATAAAAAGTATTTAAAAATAAAAAGAGCGTGCTGCAGCTCTTTTTTTTTCTTATTTAATAAGAAATTTCTCTGAAAATTCTATTAAATAAAATACATTGTATTTAGTTTTTTGGCATATAATTATTAAAAGGGAGGAAGGCTAAAATGGAAGGAATAAGATATTTTGACCATGCTGCAACAACTGCAGTAAAGGAAGAAGTATTAAAAGAAATGTTACCATATTTTAGTGAAAGCTATGGAAATGCTTCTTCTTTATATAGTCTTGGAAGAAAAAATAAAAGAGCAATAGAAAACTCAAGACAAAGGGTTGCACATGCATTAGATGCAAACGCAAAAGAAATATATTTTACAAGTGGTGGTAGTGAAAGTGATAATTTAGCAATAAAGGGAATAGCATATGCAAATAAAAGTAAAGGAAGACATATAATTACATCTAAAATAGAACATCCAGCTGTGTTAAATAGTTGTAGAAGCTTGGAAAAAGAAGGCTTTATAGTTACATATTTAAATGTAGATAAAAATGGAATTATTCTGCTTAATGAATTAGAGCAAGCAATTAGAAATGATACAATATTAATTAGTATAATGTTTGCAAATAACGAAATTGGAACAATTCAGCCTATTAAAGAAATCAGCCAAATAGCAAAAAAGCATAATATTTATTTTCATACAGATGCTGTTCAAGCAGTTGGAAATTTAAAGATAAATGTAAAAGAGCTAGGAATCGATTTACTTTCTTTATCTGCACATAAATTTTATGGACCAAAAGGAGTAGGTGCAATTTATATTAAAGAAACAGTAAATTTTCAAAGAATACAAGATGGTGGCCATCAAGAAAAAAATAAAAGAGCAGGAACAGAAAACGTACCAGGTATTGTAGGACTTCGGAAAGGCAATTGAACTTGCATACAAAAATGTTGATGGATATAATGATAAATTAACAAAATTAAGAGATTATTATATTTCACAAGTAGAGGAGAAGATACCAAATATTAAAATAAATGGAGATAGAATAAATAGGTTACCTGGAAATGCTAATATATCATTTGAAAATGTAGATGGAGAAAATTTATTATTAATATTAGATCAAAATGGAATATGCGCATCTAGTGGTTCGGCATGTAGTTCAAAAGATCCAGAACCATCACATGTACTTACTGCACTAGGCATTCCATGTAAAGTATCACAAGGAGCATTAAGGGTTACATTTGGAGAAGAAAATACAAAAGAAGATGTGGATTTTTTGGTAGATAATTTGGTTGAAATTGTACCAAGGTTACGAAATAATGCTTTAGGTTAAAAAATATATTAAATAGAAAAAAATAGCAATAAAAAAATATTTTGTTATTTTTGCGAGCGCGTCGTGGGGACCGCTGAGGGCTGTTAAACGCGGTTAGCGTTGTTACAGCGCCAGTGGGAGAGCATCGAGTAAAAATATAAAAAATATTTTTTATTGCTATTTTTTAATATTATAATTAATATATATATAGGTATAATGTATTTAAATAATATTTTCTTGAAAAACACTTCCTTGCTGGTCGGGCACGCTTCGCTTTTCACCCTCCCAAACTGCGCGTCAGGGTTTTCCTTCAAAAATATTATTTAATACATTATACCTAATAAGAAAATATATCTTTTAAAAAGTTATATTTAACAAAGAATTATATATAACAAAACATTAAATTTAAAAATAGATTCAAAATAAACTTATTTTGAATCTATTTTTAAATTCTCCTTTTTTAAATAACCTTGACTATAAAATTCTTTAAAATACATAATCAAAGAAAATATAGTAGCAATTAATGCTAAATAATAAATATAAATATCAAAATTAATTAAAGTTATTAAATTGCTACCAGCATGTGCTACAAATTCATTCCAAATTCCAATAAATAGTGAACATACAATTGCTAAATAAAACAAAACAGTAGAAAGTTTTCCATACCATCTGCTAGATACAACTAATTCTTTTCCATAAAGAAAAGATGCACCAGAAATCATTAAAAATTCTTTTAACACAACAACTACTAAAATCCAAATAGGTACAATTTGTTTTATTGTAAGAGCTGTAAGCACCGAAATTAAGGTTAACTTATCAGCAAAAGGATCAATCAATTTACCAAAATTGGTAATTAAATCAAATTTTCTTGCAATAAAACCATCTAAAACATCAGTAAGACCTGAAATGGTTAAAAATACTATAGCAATTATATAGTTATTTGTAAAAATAAAAGTTAATATAATTGGTATTAAAAAAAATCTTGCAACTGTTAATATATTTGGTATGTGTTTTAACATATATATTCCTCCAAAATTACTTTATATCGAATGTAAGTTCATTTTTTGATGAATCATATTTTGCAAAAATAGTTTGACCTGCTACGACTTCTCCTCTTAATATTTTCTCTGCAATTTCATCTTCTAAATATCTTTGAATAGCACGTCTTAAAGGTCTAGCACCATATTTTAAATCAGTTCCTTTTTCTAAAATAAATTCTTTAGCTTCGTTTGAAACTTCGATTGAAATATTTTTTTCATTTAAAGCAAAAACTGTGTCTTTTAACATTAAATCTATAATTTGTAATAATTGTTCTTTGTTTAAGCTTTCAAATACAACAATTTCGTCTACTCTGTTTAAAAATTCTGGTCTAAAAGTTTGCTTTAGGCTATCTAAAATTTTGTTAGAATCCACTGTTTGTTTTCCAAAACCAATAGAATTTGTATTTTGGTTAGAACCTGCATTAGATGTCATAATAATAATTGTATTTTCAAAACTTACAGTATTTCCTTGCGAATCCGTTAATTTTCCATCATCTAATACTTGTAGCAAAATATTAAATACATCTGGATGAGCTTTTTCAATTTCATCTAGCAAAATAATTGAATATGGTTTTCTTTTTACTTTTTCAGTTAACTGACCTGCATCATCATATCCAACATATCCAGGAGGAGAGCCAATTAACTTTGAAGTAGAGTGGCTTTCCATATATTCAGACATATCTATACGAATCATAGCATCTTCAGAACCAAACATTTCATATGCTAAGGTTTTAGCAAGAAGTGTTTTACCAACACCAGTTGGTCCAACAAAAATAAATGATGGTGGTCTTTTTGTAGTTTTAAGTCCAGCACGATTTCTACGAATTGCTCTTGAAACAGCTTCAACTGCAGCACTTTGTCCAACTATTTTTTCGTGCAAATGTCCTTCTAAATTTAATAATTTTTGTATTTCTTCTTCTGTAATTTTTGTTACAGGAATTTTGGTCCAATGTTCAATTACTTCAGCAATATTTTGAACAGTAATTTCTTGAAGTTTTAAGTGTGAGTTAATTTCATTTATTTTATCTGTCAATTGACATTCACGTGTTTTAAGATCTGCTGCTTTTTGATAATCTTCTGTAGAGTCTGTCTCTAAAGCTTCTTCTTTTTCTTGTTCAACTTGTTTTAACTCATTTTTTAATATTTCCAATGTGTATAAATCTTTATTATTTAAGTTAATTCTAGAACATGCTTCATCTAAAATATCTATTGCTTTATCAGGTAAAAATCTATCATGTATATATTTTTCAGACATAACTACAGTTTTATATATAACATCATTAGAAATTTTTACTTTATGGAAGTCTTCATAATATTTTTTAATTCCCTCTAAAATTTTAACAGTATCTTCAATATTTGGTTCATCTACAATAACAGTTTGAAATCTTCTTTCTAATGCAGTATCTTTTTCAATAAATTTTCTGTATTCTCGCATAGTAGTAGTGCCAATTAATTGAATTTCACCATTTGCTAAAGATGGCTTTAAAATATTTGCTGCATTCATAGCATTTTCGCCATCACCTGCACCAATAATATTATGAATTTCGTCAATAACTAAAATAATATTTCCAAGCATTTTACATTCATCAATAATAGATTTCATTCTTGCTTCAAATTGTCCTCTAAACTGTGTTCCAGCAATAACAGCAGTCATATCTAACAAATATACTTCTTTATTTAATAATTTTGCAGGAACTTTTCCAGCTGCAATTTTAAGTGCTAAACCTTGTGCAATTGCAGTTTTACCAACGCCAGGTTCACCAATTAAACAAGGATTATTTTTTGCCCTACGGTTTAAAATTTGTATCATTCTTTGAATTTCTCTATCTCTACCAATTACTTGATCTAATTGATTATTTTTAGCTTTAGTAGTTAAATTTGTACCATAAACATCTAAAACTCTTTTCCTTTTTTCTTTAGCTTTTTTTTCAACTTTTACTTTCTTATTTCCAGATGCTTTAGCATCTTGGTTTTCAGTATTTGATTCTTTTCCTCCAAAAATATTTCCGAAAATAGAACCAATAGGAACAGAGTTTGGATTATTATTTATATTTTCTAATTTTATATCTTGTTTACTTAAATTTTCTGTAATATCATTAAAAATAGTTTCAAACTGTTCAGTCATATCATCTAAATTTATATTATCACCATCTAATACTGCTGCTTGTTTTGCAAGTACTTCTAAAGGATTAATTCCTTTTTCTTTGGCACAACTATAGCAATAGCCTTCTAAATGGTCTTTCCCATCTGCAGATGGTTTATTTGTAAAAATAATTGCAACATTTTTATTGCAAACAGAACATAGCATAAATAAGTCTCTCCTTTAAAATTTAAAATTATCTAATAGTATAATAATACACTAAAATATAAGGATAGTCAATAGGAAGGAGAAAAGAGATTAAACATTTTTGTTAATATTATCAGTGCAAAATAAATAATAAAAAGCTATATAATGAAAAGATAAACAAATACAAAAATAAAAAAACAAGAACAAAATTTCGTAAAAACTATTGAAAAAGATTTAGAAATATGATATAAATAGAAGAAATAAAATAATAAAATTCAACTATTCGGAAAATTTAAACAGTTGGAAAGAGGAGATGATATTTGTGGCAAATGATCTAGTAAATAAAACAGAAAAAGATTTTGAAAGTATTAAACATACTGATGAAAATGGAATAGAATTTTGGTATGCTAGAGAACTAATGATTGTATTAGAGTATAAACAATGGAGACGCTTTGAACAAGTAATTGAAAG
>CANRMR010000009.1 GCA_947631785.1 uncultured Clostridia bacterium
TTACATTGTTTATTTCTTTTAATATGTTACTTGTGTGTGTGTGTGTGTGTGTGTACTCCTGCAACGGTTCTAGCGTTTATTTTGTTTTTCATTTGTGCTTCTCCTCTTTTTTTCATTTTATATCATAATATTTTGTCTTTTGCAATATCTTTTGAAAAATGTTTTTGTCATAAGCTATAACATTTGGTAGCGAGAAGTGGGCTCGAACCACCGACCTACTGGGTATGAACCAGTTGCTCTAGCCAACTGAGCTATCTCGCCATATAATGACTTTATTATTATATTAGCATTTTTAAAAAAAGTCAATACAAAATGATTATTTTTTTTAATTTGTCATTACTAGTTAATGGTTTTATATTTAATAAATCTACAAAAGCTGGTCATATTTGGTGTAGGGGCGATTAAAATCGCCCGCCACGACTCTTCATATTTAACATCCGATTAGTATAAAGCCATTAACTAGAAACAATTATTTTAAAAAGGAGCACGTTCTTGTCTTACGTGCCCTTATTATTTATTAATCACCTATTTCTTTATCTTCTTTATCTTCAAATTTTTTTCCTTCATCTATTTTTTCTCTCATTTTATTAAGAGTTTCTTTAGAAATTTCAGCCTTTGGTATTAGATTAGATTTTTTTGTATGAGAAGTTGGCTGGCTAAAAAATTCTTCTTCTAATTTTTTTATTTTATTTCTTGATTTTTCAATATCTGCAAAATTTAATTTTGCATCATCTAGTTCTTCTATATTATCAGGCTCTGTTAATTTTTTAAATAAATCTTTTATTGATGAAAAAATATTATTTTTTTCTTTTACTTTTTCCATATATTCGTTCTTAGAAAAAATTTCTAAGAATTCACCTCTTTCTTTGTAAACTATTTTTATATTAACATAAAATTACAGAAAAGTCAATAGTTTATCAATATTTCATGTATTATCCCATGTAGTCCCTTAATTTTTTACTTCTACTTGGATGTCTTAATTTTCTTAATGCTTTTGCTTCAATTTGTCTTATTCTTTCACGTGTTACCTCAAATTCTTTTCCAACTTCTTCTAAAGTTCTTGCTTTACCATCTTCTAATCCAAATCTTAGTTTTAAAACTTTTGCTTCTCTTGGTGTTAATGTATTCATAACTTCTTCCAATTGCTCTTTAAGTAGAGTGTATGCTGCAGAATCGTGAGGTGCTGGTGAATCATCATCTTGTATAAAATCTCCTAAATGACTGTCATCTTCTTCTCCTATTGGTGTTTCAAGTGATACTGGATCTTGTGCTATTTTTTGTATTTCAACTACTTTTTCTATTGGCATTTCCAATTCTTGTGCAATTTCTTCTGGGGTTGGTTCGCGCCCAAATTTTTGTAATAAGTGTCTTGATGTTCTAATTAATTTGTTAATTGTTTCTACCATATGCACAGGTATTCTTATTGTTCTTGCTTGGTCTGCAATTGCTCTTGTTATAGCTTGTCTAATCCACCACGTAGCATAAGTACTAAATTTATATCCTTTTGTATAATCAAATTTTTCAACAGCTTTTATAAGTCCCATGTTTCCTTCTTGAATTAGATCTAAAAATAGCATTCCTCTGCCTACATATTTTTTTGCAATACTTACTACCAATCTTAAATTTGATTCCGATAATTTTTGCTTTGCTTCTTCGTCCCCTTCTAAAACTCGTTTTGCAAGTTCTAATTCTTGATCATAGTTTAAAAGTGGAATTTTACCAATTTCCCTTAAATACATTCTTACAGGGTCATCAACACTAACCCCTTCAAAATTATTTAAATTTAAGTCCTCAACTGGTATGTCTTCTACTTCATTTAGTTCATCAATATTTGGTTCTTCTTCTATGTCGTCTTGCAAAATATCTACACCAATTTCTTCAAAAGCATCAAAAACTTTATCTATTTGGTCTGGATTTACATCTTCTAATTCTGTTGCAATTTCTCCATATGTTATTTTTCCTTTTTCCTTTGCTTTTTGTAATATGCTAGATACTTTTTCTTTTGTCTTGTTATTTTCTTCATCTACTAATTCGTCATTTTGTTTTACATTTTTTTCTTCTATTTGCACATTTTCTTCTTCTTTTTTCTTAGACATTTTTGTTTTTCCCCCCTATTTCATTTTAGCTAACTTTATAATAATATCATTTAATTGTTTTTCTAATAAAGAGATTTCCTCACTACTTTTGCTTTTATCCTCTAATTTTTTCAAAATATTATTTCTTTTTGCTATAATCTTTTCTCTTTCATAAGTGTGAATTAAATCCTCTTCAGCTTTATTTATGTCTGTTATTTCAAAATCATATGCCATAATATAAGTAATATGACTTACCAATTCTTCATCATCTATATTATTTAATATACTATTTACATTTTCATTTCCTTTTTCTAGCTCTTGATATAACTTTTGCAAAATTGTTTTATTTTTATCTAATTTAAAATCTTCTGGCATAATTACATCTTTTATTTTATTATATGTATTTTGTCCATTATTTATTAATAACGCAATAACCATATTTTC
The DNA here is from genome assembly GCA_947631785.1 of uncultured Clostridia bacterium. GTDB lineage: Bacteria > Bacillota > Clostridia > TANB77 > CAG-508 > CANRMR01. Next base: position 2,520 of record CANRMR010000009.1, read on the forward strand.
TCTTTTGATTGTTTTTTCTGAAATTTGTTCTTCTTTATTTTGTATAGAAGTTGTTCTATTTATTTTTGGCATTTCTAGTAATTTTTGTGTATTTTGATTTTTTCTATTTATTTTGTTTATTTGAGCATAAATTGCTTCTTTTGAAACATTATATTCTTTTGCAATTTTTTCAATATATATTTCTTGTTCTATTGCATTATCAACCTTTGATAAAATTTTTGCTACCTCATTTAAAAATTTTATTTTATCACTTGTACTTTCTATGTTTAAACTATTTTTTAAATTTTTAACTTTAAATTCTACTAATGAAATTGCTTCTTCAACGCTTTTTTCAAATCTTCCGAGAACCAAATTTTATAACAAACTCATCTGGATCTTTGGCACCTTCTAATTGAAGAACACGTATGTCATATCCTAAATTTTGTAATATTTCAAGACCTCTTAATGTTGCAGCTTGTCCTGCACCATCTGAATCATAGCCAATAATTATTTTTTCTGCATATTTTCTAAGTAGTCTTCCCTGATGTTCTGTTAGTGCTGTTCCAAGTGATGCAACAACATTTGTAATTCCCCTTTGATAAAGCGAAATTGCATCCATATATCCTTCTACAATAATAATTTGTCTTTTTCCACTTCTTTTTGCCACATTTAATCCAAAAAGTTGTCTTCCTTTGCTATATACAATATTTTCTGGTGAATTAATATATTTTGGTTTTGAATCATCTAATACTCTACCACCAAAAGCAATTACTCTATCTTTTACATCTTTAATTGGAAACATAAGCCTATTTTTAAATCTATCAAAATATCTACCATTTGATGATTTATTTACCAAACTTGAAGCTAATATTTCCTCATCTGAAAATCCCTTTTGTTTTAATAATTTATATATTTCATCATAATTTCCAGAATACCCAATACTAAATGTTTTTAAAGTGTTGTTATCCAACTTTCTTTTTTTTATATATTCTTGAGCAATTTTAGATGTACTTAAATATAATTTTTCGTGGTAGAATGTTGCAACAATATTATTTATTTCATATACTTTTGATTTGAGTTCTAACATTTTGTTATCTTTATCATTTTCTAATGTAGGCAAAACTATTCCCGCTTTTTCTGCAAGCATTTGTATTGCTTCTCTAAAATCAATGTTTTCCATTTTTTGTATAAAACGAAAAACATCCCCTCCTATTCCACATCCAAAACAATGAAAAATTTGTTTTTCTTGTGATACAGAAAAAGAAGGTGACTTTTCATTATGAAATGGGCAAAGTCCAAAGTAATTCCTGCCACTTCTTTTTAATGCTACGTATTGTGATACTATTTCTACTATGTCATTATTATTTCTAATTTCATCTATTAATTCATCACTATATCGTGTCATTTTTCACTTGCCTTCCTTTTTACATATTTATACTATTCGACATAATTTCTTTAAATCCTTCTTTGAGTATTATTAATATATTTTATTTTTGTTTATTTGTCATATTTTTTAAAAAGTTAAACCCCAGATTTTCCTGGGGTTTGTTAATTTTATAAAATATATATTATACTTTTTATCTTTATGTTTGTTTAAGATACATTGGTATTATCATCGCTTCCATCAAATGGAATAAATTTATTTACTACATTTGATACAGTTTCATTTGCATTTTCTAATGTAAACTCTTTAAATGATTGAGTTATTTTATTATCTACTAATCCTTCTACTTCTTCATATGAAGCATGCTCTGCTAAAACTAGTTCACTTACTAAAATTTGTTTTGCATTTTCAAGCATTTTCTTTTCACCTGTAGATAAACCTTTTTCTTTTTGTTTAAAACTTAAATTTCTAACTACATCTGCTACTTCGTAAATATCTCCTGTTTTCATTTTATCCATATTATCACGATATCTTTTATTCCAATTTTGTGACATGTCTGTTTTGTCTTCTTCTAATATTTCAAATACTTTTTCAGCAGATTTTTTATCAATAACATTCCTTACACCAATTTCTTCTGCTTTTTTAATTGGTACCATTACTTTTACTTCGCCTGGCATTTTTAAAATATAATAAGATTGCTTTTCTCCTAAAATATCTTTTTCTTCTATTGCATCTATTACTCCTGCTCCATGCATTGGGTAAACAATATTATCTCCTACATTAAACATGTAAGTCAACTCCCTTCCTAGCGTAGTGCAAAAAAATACGCCTTCTACACTTTTTAGTGTATATAAGCTCTATAAATTTTATATTCTTTAGTTCTTTTTACTGTAATAATTATACCATAAAAAATGGTAAAAGTCAAAACTTTTACCAAAATTTTTTTAATATTTTTACATATTTGTTGAACCAAATCCACCTTTTCTTTCTCCTTGTGCACTATCTTGATCTACTGTATAAAACTTATGGAAAATCCCTTGTCCTATGCAGTCTCCCTTTTTTATTTCTACGTCTTCATTTTTTATATTATAAAATGCAAACATAATATGACCATCATTATCCATGTTTCCATAGTAATCTTTATCTATAATTCCAACACTATTTGCTAAAATTAATCCTTTCTTTCCTGGGTTAGAACTTCTATTTGCAAGCATTAAATATTCATCATCTTGCATGTATGCTTTTAAACCTGTTTTTACAAGTGTTGGTTTATCTCCCTTTTTAAAGCTTGGAATTATGCAATCTTCTGCAGCTTCAATATCATATCCAGCTGAATATTTTGTTTTTCTTTGTGGCATATTAATTTGTTTATCTTCAAATCCTTTTGCTACTTCAAATCCTCTTAACTTTTCCATGTAAATTCTCCTTTTTTATTTATTTTTTTATTTATTTTATATTTTGATTTTATTTTTGTCAATTGTTTTTTTTATTTTTGTTGTTAAGCACACATCTTTTGTTTTGTCATATACTATAATAATCAAACTATATACTTACATTTAGGAGGTTACAGAAGATATGAAGGAAATTCCATTAAATATGCTACCTTTAGATTGTACTGGAAAAATTAGTAAAATAAATTGCACGCGGGGATATAAAAAGAAGACTTCTCGATTTAGGAATTACTATACGGAACAATGGTTACTGCTGTTTTTAAAAGTCCTTCAGGTAATCCTACTGCTTATCAAATTCGTGGTACCATTTTGGCCCTTAGAGAAGATTTAAGCAAATATATTAATGTAATAATAAAATAAATTTGAAAAAGAAAAGTAAACAAAGTTCACTTTTCTTTTTATCTTATACATTATTATCATTACTTAATACATTTTCATTTACTACATTCTCGTTTACTACATTTTCATTTACTACATTTGTATTCATATTTTCTTGTATATTATTTACATTTTTACTATCTATAATACCATTTGTAACTAAGTACTCAATAATATTAAAATTATAAGTAGTTGATCTATCATCTTCGTTTTCTGCATCAGGGTTTTCCACAGTATAATTCATATAATATGTATTTACACCTGCATTAGTTACTATATACATTACATCTGTTGCACATGGAATTAATTCTTTTCCAGTATAATCTATTAATCCATATAATTTATCTTTACAAATAACTATTGCATTTATCTCAGGTATTACAAGCAAATTATTTGTAATTTTATCTTTTATAGAAGTTGCAATACATCCTATGCTGTCATATTCTACTGGTAATATTTCTTCTCCTTGTTTGTTATATAATCCCCATTTGTTGTTTTGTTTTACTGGTATTAAATTATCACATAATAAGTATTGGTTACTAATATCGTTGTTAGAAAAAGTAGATAAATCTATTCCTATTTGATCATATTCTGGATATATAACTTTTACATCCTTATCATCTATTACACCATATTTATTGTTACTTTTTACTAAATATAATCCAGAATTTGAACCGTTGTCTATCATTTTAATTTCATCATATACTAAATTAATTTTTGTAGCACCATTACTTAAAAATATTCCTACACTTCCTGAAGAATTAGTTACAAAAAATTCTTTTTTATTTTCATTAAACTCAATTTGTCTATATCTAATGTTAATTACTTCATTTAATTTATTATCTAAAACTCCGTATTCACTACCGTTTTCTCTTTGTGTAACAAATAAATTATATAAAACAGCCTTTTGATTATTAAAGTTACTATCAATTTCAGTATATCCTTCATCTACCAGTGCTTCATTATATTGATCAAGAAGGTATGGAAGTGTCATAATTGTTATATTGTTTTTATCTTTATTATATGTAAATTTCAAATTAAAGCCTATTTCTATTCCCTCTGATAATATATACATTTTTCCATTATTATATATATCCCTTACTTGTTCACTTATTTCATATACTTCATAATCATCATTGCTTCCTTTTTCTAATTTACATATTTTATTAGAATTTAAAAAAAATGAAGCTGTTTCATAATTGTTTTCTATATAACATTTAGTTGTATCTTGAATGTCTAATTTATATTCTCCATCATGAGATACATAAGCATATTCATTTTCTTCTGATGTATTAGTGTTAGTGTAAGATGCAAAATCTTTAATTGATACATAAACTTTGCCTGTTTGTTCATCTATTACAAATAAATCATCAGGTACATTACTTATTGTTTCTCCATCTATTATAATTCTAAACTGAGAAGACTGAAGATTTAAAATTACAAATATAATAGCAATTATTAAAATTATTAAAATAAAAATAGAGATTAAAATTATTTTTGAAATTTTTTTTGTTTTATTATCTTTTTCTGAATTTTCTGTATAAAAATCCATATCTATTCCCCCTATTTTTAATATCCATATTTATTATAAAATTCATTTTTAAAATTCAATAAATTATCTTGTTCTATTTCTATTTTAACTCTTTCCATTAGTTTAGTCAAGAAACGTAAATTATGAATTGATAATAGTCTTACTCCTAAAATCTCATTTGCTTTTATTAAATGTCTTATATATGCTTTTGTATAATTTTTGCATGTATAACAATCACATTCTTCATCTAGTGGAGTAAAATCTTCTGAATATGTATTATTTCGAACAACTACTTTTCCGTTCCAAGTCATTGCGGTTCCATTTCTTGCAATTCTTGTAGGGAGTACACAATCGCACATATCAATTCCAGCAATTGCAGCTTCAATTAAATAATCTGGTGTTCCAACACCCATTAAATAACGTGGTTTATCTTTTGGCATAAGTGGCGTTGTATATTTTAATATATCTAAAAATTCTTCTTTTGGTTCTCCTACACTAATTCCTCCTATAGCATATCCTGGTAATTCTAAATCTATTAAATCTTTTGCACTTTGTTTTCTTAAATCTTTATAAAATCCACCTTGTATAATACCAAATAAAGCTTGATTTTGTGCATCTTTTTGTGCCGCTTTACATCTTGCAGCCCACCTTGTTGTTCTTTCCATAGACTTTTTTGTATATTCATATGTAGAAGGATATGGACAACATTCATCAAATGCCATTATTATATCTGCGCCTAAATCATTTTCTATTTCCATAACACTCTCTGGTGAAAAAAAATGTTTACTACCATCTAAGTGTGACTTAAAATAAACTCCTTCTTCTTCAATAGTTCTTAAATCTCCTAAGCTAAATACTTGGAATCCACCACTGTCAGTTAATATTGGCCTGTCCCATTTCATAAACTTATGTAAGCCTCCTGCCTTTTTTACAAGTTTATTTCCTGGTCTTAAATATAAATGATAAGTATTAGATAATATAATTTCTGCTTTTACTTCTTCTTTTAATTCTTCTGGTGTAAGCGATTTCACAGTAGCTTGTGTACCAACTGGCATAAATACAGGTGTTTGTATATCTCCATGAGGCGTATGTATTATACCCCTTCTTGCACCTGTTTGTTTACATTCATGCAATAATTCATATGTAACTGCTGGTTTCATTTTATCTCCTTTTATTTTTAGTTTATATTATATAATTAGCATTGCATCTCCAAAACTAAAAAATCTATATTTTTCTTTAACTGCTTGTTTATATGCATTCATAATATATTCTTTTCCTGCTAAGGCTGAAACTAACATAAGCAAAGTAGATTCTGGCAAATGGAAATTGGTTATAAGTCCATCTAATATTTTAAATTTATAACCTGGATAAATAAATATTTTAGTATCTCCTTCTACAGCATTTACTTTTCCATTTTCATCTGCAACAGTTTCTAATACTCTACATGACGTTGTCCCAACTGCAATTACCCTTTTTCCATTTTCTTTTGCATTATTTATTTTATCCGCATCCTCTTTTTTTATATAATAATGTTCAGAATGCATTTGGTGGTTTTCTACTGTCTCTTCCTTTACAGGTCTAAATGTACCTATTCCAACATGCAGCGTTACATTTGCAATAATTACACCTTTTTCTTCTAACTTTTTAAATAATTCTTTGGTAAAATGTAATCCTGCAGTTGGTGCTGCAGCTGATCCATCATATTTTGCATAAACAGTTTGATATCTATTTTTTTGTTTTAACTCTTCGTGTATATATGGTGGTAATGGCATAAGTCCAATTTTGTCTAATATTTCATTAAATATACCATCATAAATAAACTCTACCTTTCTAGTTCCACCTTCCATTGTATCTAGTATTTTAGCTTTTAACATGCCATCTTTAAATATAACTGTTGTTCCAATATGCAATTTATTTCCTGGTCTTACAATACATTCCCAAATGTCTTTTTCTATATTTTTAAGTAGCAAAAACTCTACATTTGCCCCTGTTTCTTTTTTTCCATATAGCCTTGCTGGTATTACTTTTGTATTATTTCTGACTAGTACATCACCTGGATTTAAGTAATCAGCAATATCTTTAAATATTTTGTGCTCTATTGTTTTTTTGTTTCTTTCTAACACCATTAACCTTGACTCATCCCTATTTTTAATTGGTGTTTGCGCAATTAATTCTTGTGGTAAATCATAATTAAAATCTGATACTTTCAATTTTTTCTCCTTATAAAAGCTATATATATTATTAATTCTTTTTACTAAATGATTTTCCTATTGTTGTAAATATGCTTGCAAATTCTTCTATAAAATTGCTTGGTTCTTTAAACACTTGACTTGTTTTATCATAAGAATAAGTAAAATTACTATTATGTATTGGTTTATGAGTATACATTTCTTCTAAAATTCCAACTCTTTCCCCTGTTTGCTTATCTACTATATTTTTTCTCATGTAATCTTTATACCAATCATATAATCCTACTAGTCTTTGATTCCAATATCCATAGTTTTCATTATTATGCAATGCTGGTACTTCATATCCATATTCTTTTTGGTTTCTTTCTAATGTATGTAAATATTCATGTACCCATACTTCTTCTGGAAATGTGTTTATACTAGAATTATATTGATACAGATAACTTGCCTCATTATCTGGAAGTCTAATATTAGAAAAACCTATTCCATAATAATCCATCCCACCAAGACCTATCCAGTCATTTACTTTAATTGCAGATTTATTAATATTATTTCCAAATCGTACAACTACAAATATATGGTCATATTCTTTTTGAGATACTACACTATCTATTAAATTTTCTACATTTTTTGGTGCTACAAAATACCCGTTTTCTTCATCATAAGATAAAGAATTAAGTGGCTCTACTACTCTATACATTTCATAATTTATGTCTAATTTATTACTAGATAAAGTTTTGCAAGATTGTTTAAATCTTTCCATATTTTGACTTACTGTATTTATATCATTGTCAGAAATATGTAATTTTATATTTTCTCCATCTATATTAACATCAATATTTTCTATAATAAAACATGCAACATCCCATGTATCATCTGTATCTTCTACTCCTGATTCTATAGTAAAGTCTGAAAACCAAGCTGTTCCTTTTGCATTATCTTCATTTCCACCTAGTCTAAAACCAATATCTATAGTATTTCTGTTTTTAGAGTCAAATAAAAACTCTAATTTTTGCCAATCATTTGTGCCAACAATACTTTTAGATTGCTCTACTGTATCAGCTATACAAATTAATGCACCTGATGTTGATATTTCTTGTTGTGTTACAACATTTTCTGTTTTAACCATACAAGTTACTTTATATGGTGTATTTGGCATTACTTCTATTTGCTTATGTAACATTGCATCATTAAAATCTTCTGAAGAAATTTTATAACTACTATTTTTTGAATATTTTACTTTACTATCTCTTTTAAATACAGATTGATGTGCATATAATTCGGCTTTTGAAAAATCATTAAAATTATTTTGTTTAAATAAAGAAAATACTATATATAACACAATAATTAAAATAACAACAAATATGATATTTAATAATTTTGTTTTATCTTTTTTTATCATTTTTTAGCCTCTTTCGCATAACTTTTACTTTAAATTTATGAAAGTGGACTTTTTTATAAATTTATCTTTGTTTTAGGTATTTTAAAGTCCCATGTATTTGCTATTTAAATACTTCTACATTATACTAAATTTTATAATAATTAACAATAGTTTTTTTAATTTTAAAATATATTTTTTTGCTAGTTAATGTTCTTATTACTAATCGAAAGTTTAAAATGTATAGTCGTAGGGGCGATTTTAATCGCCCGAAAACCAACGTTAGGCATGACCCATATAATTATTTTTTAGGCCTTCTTACTCATCTATGTAATCTAACATTTGTTTACATTCTTTCCAATTTTTTACGGATAAGCAATCATAGTCTTTTTCTAATTTTTTTAAAATTTCCATAGTCGAATCATCCGAATCTAAATCAGCTACAATTATATTTTTAATAGTATCCTCTTTTCCATATAAAACCCTAAATAACAAATTTCTTAAAAAAAATTCTATACTATTTTCTTGATTTTTAACAGCTACAATAATATATGTCCCATTTCCCTTTATATTAGTTGTACTAAAATAATAAATAATTGTTTTAATAATTTCTATTAAACCATATAATGCTAATACCCAAATAATTGAAGTTAAAATAAAATCTAACATTATTTTCCCTCCTTATTTTATTTATTTTATTCTAAAAAAATTTTTTTGCTACTTTGTTATATTCTAAAGCCTATTAAAATAAAATTAATTAAAAAGCATGGAGGTTTATGTTTTATGGAAAAAAATGATTTTATGGGCTATTCACCATATGATGCAATGATGGGATTTGATGCAAATAATAGTGATATGTATAAAGACCCAATGTTTAACCCTATGATGCAATATGAACAAGGATATATGTATTATCGTTATATGTGTATGCAATTAGAATATAGAATAAAATGTAAAGAATATGAGCAAATTGCAAATAAACAATCATCAGATTTTAAAGCAGAAAAAAAAGCGGTGTAATGCCGCTTTTTTGTGGTTAAAATATTTTTTTATTTAATATCACTGTATTTTCTTACTTTTACAAAATAGAACACTCCACCTGCTAATAAAACTGCTACAACTCCAAATATTGCAATTGATTCTCCTGTTTTTGGTAGTTCAGTTTTAGCTGTTGTTGGGTCATTACTTGTAGATGGCTTATTAGTAGTTCCACTGTTTCCACCATTGTTTGTACCTGTAGTTCCTCCGTTATTTGTTCCAGTACTTGCCCCATTGTTTGTTCCAGAACCTGTTCCACTATTATTATTTCCTCCAGCTGTTACTGCATTTGCAACTATTGCATTTCCACTTATAATTGGGCATGTAAGTTTTGCTGCATTTCCTGCTGCATCTTTTACATCTCCTCCTGTTAGGCTTGATGTTAATAGTTGTCCTTTATCTCCACTTGCTATTGTATATGTATATGTAATAGTATTACCACTTAATGTTCCAGTTGTTACACTTTTTTCTGCACCTGTTCCAAATTTAACTTTTAATGTTGGCATTGTAGTTGCTGTTATTTTTTCACTAAATACTACTTGTATTGTTACTTTTTGACCTGTAGTATATGTTCCTGCTTTTGGTGATGTAACTTTAATTTCAGTAACTGTAGGAGCTGATATATCACTTCCTGCATCTTGTTTTCCATAGTTTGAAATTAAATCAAATTTAATTTTATTTTCATTTGCATATTGCTCTGCAACTGAACCCTTATTACCATAGATTGTAATATTCTTTGTATTCGTAGAGTTGAATGCATTTTTATGAATTGAAGAGACATTATCTTTAATTATTATACTCTTTAGGCTGTCACAATGACTAAAAGCTTCATAACCTATAGTAGTTGTATTATCTCCTAGTTCTATATGTTGTAATCCACTACATCTACAAAATGTTCCATCAGATATCTCTGTAATATTTTTAGATAATTTTACATTTTTTAAACCAGTGCATCCATAAAAGACTCCCGTATTCCAACCAGTACATTTCAAGGTAATTACACTATCTGGTAAATTTATATTTTTAAGTCCAGTACAACTAGAAAAAGCTTCAGCACCAATTGTAGTTATTGTATTTGGTATAGTTACTTCTGTCATTCCTTTTGCTCCTCGTAAACAATATGATCCCAATGTTAATACTGTTTTTCCATCTATTGTTCCTGGTATTTCTACTTTTCCTATTAATTCTGTTGGATTTGTACATACAAGGTTTATTACCTTTTCATCTTCATTTAATTCATAACTCCATTTTGCTGTTGTTCCTCCTGATGTAGTAGTTGTTGTTGTTAATTTGTCTGCTGCTTGTACTGGAACTTCAAGCATTCCTAAAAGCATTGCAATTAATAATAAAATTGAAATAATTTTCTTTTGACTTTTCATTTTTCATTTCCCCTTCTTTTTTTTATTTTTTCCAATATATCATTGGATGTTTTTTATATAAAAATAGAACTAAATTTCATTTTTGGTATTTTGATTTTTTTATATCAAAAATACACAAATGGAACTTAGTTCTATTTGTTTTTTATTTATTCTATTTACATTATTTACTTTTATTTCTTTTAATATATTACTTGTGTGTGGTCGAGTAGACATTTTCCATGTCGAATAAAGAGTAGCTCTCTCTCTCTCTCTCTCTCTCTCTCTCTCTACAGTTTCAACGTTTTTCAAACTATTCATTTGTTTTACTCCTTCTTTTTTATTACTCATAATCACATTATGACCTTAATTTATTTAACTTATATCATAATAATTTTTTATCCGCAATATTTTTTCATAATATTACAAAAATGTAATATATTTGTAATATTGTTGTAATAAAGCATTCGATAAGTTATGGAATAATTCATCTATATAAAGCAGAAAAAAGCGGTGTAATGCCGCTTTTTTATTTATTTTTATAAAAATATTTTTGTGGATTTATTCTAGTTCCATTTATTCTTATTTCTAGATGTAAGTGTGGACCTGTAGAGTCTCCTGTTGAACCTACTGCTGCAATGTTTTCTCCTGATTTTACTGTTTGACCTTTTTTTACATATATTTTGCTGCAGTGTCCATAGTAAGTTTGTACTCCGTTTCCATGGTCTATTATTACTAAATTACCATATCCACCATATGGTCCTGCTTGCACAATTGTTCCATCACCACATGCATATATTTTTGTTCCTAATGGCGCTGCAATGTCTAATCCACCATGTCCGCTAGATCTAGACTCTCTGTCTCCATATCTAGAAGATATTATCCCTGTTACTGGTTGCGATGCAAGTAATACTCCATTTACTGTTGATTCTTCTATTTTTATTTTTTCTTGAAGTTTGTCTTCTAATTGATTATTTATATTTGTTTTGGCAATTTCAATTGTATCTGTTTTCCAATCTTCGGGGTTTTCTGTATATACTTTCACAATTCCTATTTCACATTGCAATTTTTCTTCATATTGTTTTTTCATTTCTTCTACTAAATTTTCCGCTTCTTCTTTGCTAGATACATATTCTTTATTTTCTCCGTTTATTGTAATTGCATAACTTGTATATGTTGTTGTACTTGCAAGTTCTACTTTATTAATTATTTCTTGCTCATTTGTTTCATTTTCATCATCTATAAATGCAAATTCATATTGTAAATCTTTGTTTATTGTAACAAAAGCTATGTTTTCACCTTGTTTATTTAAAATATTTTCATCTATTATTTTTTCAAATTCTTTTTTATTTTCGATGTATCCTAAGTCTTCGCCACCTAAAATTACCTTGTATGCTGGTTTGTATTTAATAATTAGAATAGCAATTATCATTAATATTCCCATTATAATAATATTTGCAAACCTTAATACTTCTTTTGTATAGTATTTTAGTTTTTTGTTTAAAATATAAATACACTCTCCTTTTTTTTATTTACGGATAAATTCTATTATACATTATATTTTAAACAATTTCAAATTATGTATACATAATTTTTGACTTTTTTCTAGATTTTAGGATTTTTTATTTGCTTTTATTTGCTTTTTTAGTAGTTTTTGCTCTTGTTTTCTTTGTTTTTCTCTTATTTGTTTCTTTTTTGCTTTCTTGTGTACCTGGTTTATTCCATGAAATATAATCACATGTTTTTGGATTATTTTCACATATATAATAATTTCTTCTTTTTTTTGTTTTACGAATTTGTATTTTTCCTCCACATTTTGGGCATGGAGTATTTATTGTTTCTACAAATGGTTTTGCATTTTTACATTCTGGATATCCAGGGCATGCTAAAAATTTTCCATATCTACCATATTTTATTACCATCATCCTGCCACATTTTTCACATGGTACATCTGATACCTCTTCTACAAGTTGTACATGTTCTAGCTCTTTTTCAACTTTTTCTACTGTTTTTTCAAATGGCTCATAAAATTGTCTAATTACATTTTTCCATTTTTCTTTTCCTTCTGCAATTTCATCAAATTCGCTTTCCATTTTTGCTGTAAATTCAACATTTATTATATCACTAAAGTTTTCTGTAAGTAGACTATTTACTATTTTTCCAAGGTCTGTCGGAGCTAATTGCTTTTGCACTTTTTCTACATAGTGCCTATCTAAAATTGTTGTAATTGTTGGAGAATAAGTACTTGGTCTTCCTATTCCTTTTTCTTCTAATGCTTTTACTAAGCTTGCTTCTGTATATCTTGCAGGTGGCTCTGTAAAGCTTTGTTTTTTATTTAATTTTTGTTTTGTTAATTCTTGGTTTTGAACAAGATTTGGTACTTTTGTTATTTCTTCTTCTTGTTTATTATCTTGAGTTTCTACATACAAAACCATAAATCCTTTAAATTTTAGGTCTTGACCATTTGCTTTTAATGTATATTCGTCTGCAGATATTGTAATAGATACAGTATCATAAACTGCTTGTGACATTTGGCTTGCTATCATACGATTATAGATTAACTTGTATAATTTATATTGATCGCCTGTTAATGCGTCTTTTATTTGATCTGGTTCTAATTCAATGTATGTTGGTCTTATTGCTTCGTGTGCATCTTGTGCATCTTGTTTTGTTTTGTAATAACGATTTTCGTAGTAATTTTCACCGTATTTTTCTATAATATGTTTTTTTGCAGCTTGTCTTGCAACCTCAGAAAGTCTTGTAGAATCTGTTCTCATGTATGTAATTAATCCTATACTTCCATGTCCTGGAATATTTACTCCTTCATATAATCCTTGTGCAACTGACATTGTTTTCTTTAATGTAAATCCTAGTTTTCTTGATGCTTCTTGTTGCATAGTACTTGTTGTAAATGGTGGTGCAGGTGTTCTTTTCTTTTGAGATTTTTTTATATCTTCTACAATATATTTTGCTTTTTCTAGCTTTTTTACTATTTCATCTACTTCGTCTTTTGAATGTAGTTCTATTTTTTTATTTTGTTTTCCAAAAAATTTTGCTTCAAATTCTTGATTTGATTTTTCATCTAATAAATTTACATATATGTTCCAATATTCTTCTGGTACAAATTTGTTTATTTCTTCTTCTCTATCTGCAATTAACTTTACTGCAACAGATTGTACTCTTCCTGCTGATAACCCTCTTCTTACTTTTTTCCATAATACTGGACTCATTTTATATCCAACAATACGGTCTAATACTCTTCTTGCTTGTTGTGCATCTATTAGGTTTTTGTCTACTTTTCTTGGTTTTGTTATTGAATCTTTTACTGCATTTTTAGTAATTTCGTTAAATGTAACTCTGCACATACTATCTTCTGGTATTTCTAAAATGTGTGCTAAATGCCATGCAATTGCTTCTCCTTCACGGTCAGGGTCAGTTGCAAGATATATTTTTTTTGCATTTTTTGCTTCTTTTTTTAAAGATTTTATTAGATCTCCTTTTCCCCTTATATTTATATATTCTGGTTCAAAGTCATGTTCTACATCTATTCCTAATTTTGATTTTGGTAAATCCCTAATATGCCCCATAGATGCAATTACTTTTGTATTACCACCTAAGAATTTTTTTATTGTATTTGCTTTTGCTGGGGACTCTACTATAATTAATGTATTTGACATTTGTTTCTCTCCTTTTTTTGTTTTTTATATTTTACCTTAAGTAATTTTAGCTTAAATTTTTTGTTTTTGCAATAATTTTTTATAAAACATACATAATTTTATTTTGTTTTTTAAAATATATCTTTTAAATTTAGTGTATCTTTATCTCTTATATGTTCTAAAAGATATATTGCCTCGTCTATACTTTGAACTTTTTGCTCCTTATCTTCTGTTTCTATGTTACTTTTTGCATTTATCATTTTTGTTTTTACTTTTTCTAATTCATTGTGTTCAATATAATATGCTAATTTTTCATATCTATTTTCCCATTCTTCTAAAATATCGTCCATCTGCTCTTTTTCTTCTTTTGGTTCTTCTTGTTGTTTTAAGGTACTTAATTTTTGAGTAAGTACATTTGTAGATTCTTTTAAATAATTATTTGTAACCCTATCTAATGATATTATAGATACAATAACAATAAGACTTATTATTAACTCTTTATACATTTTTCTCTCCCTCTTTTTAAGCTTTTTTTTGGCAGAATATTTGTCCTTTTCCATCTACTGTCATAATTAAAGCTTCTTCTGGTTTTATTCCGAATTTTTCTGCCTCTTTTTCTAACCATTTATAGTTTCTTCCTATTTGTTTTAAGTTTTCGTTCATTACTTTTCCATCTACTACTAAATCATATGGAATTCCTTCATATTCTGGCATAATGTTAAAATCTTCTGGTGTTGTTGTTCTTTTATTTGGTTTTTGTATAACAGTTATTTGTCCACTTGTTTCTAATATTGCATATTCAACATCACCTAAATTTACAATATTATTAGCTCTTAACCTTTCTTGTAATTCGTTTACTGTAAATCTTTCTTTTTTTAATACTTGTTCATCAATTCTTCCTCTATATATTAAAATTGATGGCTTTCCACATATAATTTTTCTTGCATTATTGCTTTTCATATTAAGTAATGAAATTAGTAAATGCATTACCAATAATCCTAAAATTGGTATTATTCCATTTGATATTGGAATTCCACTTTCTGTCATCGGAATTGATGCAAGATCTGCAATCATAATAGAAATTGCAAGTTCAAATGGTTGCAATTGTCCAATTTCTCTTTTTCCCATTAATCTCATAACGACTAATACTATTATGTATAAAATTATTGAACGCACAAATATTGTTAACATTAAATCTTCTCCTTTACTTTTTTAGTTTTAACTTTTTTTTGAAAATATATACATTTATTTATCTTTTTAATTAAATTTGTATAAGAAAAATTTTTTTTGTAAATAATAAATATGTATAGATATTTAAAAACAATTAATTTTTTTATTTAAAGGAGGTTTTTAAAATGTCTGAACAAAATAATAATGCACAAACTTCAAATGGAACAAGTACTTTTGGTCAAATTGTAGGTAGATTAGTAACAGCTGCAATTGTTCTTGCAATTACTGCATTTTTTACACCTGGTTTTTCTATTAATAATTTTTGGTCTTTAGCAATTGCTGCAATTGTTCTTACTATTATAGATTATTTAATTGTTAAATTTACAGGTTTACATGCTAGTCCATTTGGAAAAGGTTTTGTAGGATTTATTCTTGCTGCAGTTACATTGTATGTTACACAATTTTTTGTTGCAGGATATTCTATTTCTTGGATTGCTGCAATTATTGGTGCTGTTATCTATGGTATTGTTGATTATTTCTTACCAGGCGATGAACAAATGTAGCAATAAAAAGATATAAATTAGAATTTTTTATTTTAGTTTATATCTTTTTTTATTTTTTTATTTGCTTTTTTTCTTTTTTATGATACAATAATTGACAAGAAAATTATTTTTTCGTTTTTATACAAAAGGAGAGAAAAATTATGGAATTTAAAAAGTGTGAACGTTGTGGATGTTTTTTTGTATCGCAAGATAATGTTTGTTATAATTGTATTACAAAGGATAGAGCAGAAATTAATATGTTAAAAAATTATTTTGATATTAATCCTAATATAGAGGCAAATAGTTTGAATGCACTTTCTATTCAAACTGGTATTTCTGAAAAAAATTTGAATCGATATATTCAAGATAAAAATTCAGATATTTCTGATTTAGTTAATAATCATTTAAATATGTAATATTTTTTAATTAACCACAATTTTACAAGTAATTAATTTATATTATTTGTTTTATGTGGTTTATTTTATATTTATTATTATGCAAATATATTTCAATTACATCTACTCTTATATATTCATTTTCTAAGTGTCTTTTGTATATATAGTATTTTATGGTTTTTATTAGATGTTTTTGTTTTGTTTTATCTACTGCTTCTACTGGTTTTCCATATTTTAAGTTTGTTCTGGTTTTTACTTCTATAAAGACCAGTTCTTTTTTTTCCATATCTAAAGCTATTATATCTATTTCTCCTTGTTTTGCTTCAAAGTTTCTTTCTAATATTTTATAGTCATTATTTTCTAAATATTTTGCTGCAAGATTTTCTCCTATTTTTCCTATCTCGTGTTTTTGATACATTTTTGTTACTCCTTTATTTTATATGTGTTTATGTCGTCTTTTTCAATATATCCTTCTATTTCCATTATTGTAAGTGTTGAACTTATTTGTGAAATGTTTGTTTTTAAATTTCTTGTTATTTCATTTATGTGCATTGGTTTGTTTAATAAAAGCTTATATATGTTTATATATTCTTTAGGTATTTTAAGCTCTTTTTTATATTCCTTTATATTTAATTGGTTCTCTAATAATTTAATCAATTGCGTTGGCTTTGTTATTAATTTTGCACCGTTTTGTAACATTATGTTTGTTCCAATTGAAGTACTTTCATCTATATTCCCTGGAATTGCGCATATTGTTTTTCCCATTTTTTTTGCATAGTTTGCAGTAATTTGACTTCCGCTTCTATATTCTGCCTCTACTACTAGTACAATATCTGACAAGGCACTAATTAGTCTATTTCTTTTTGGAAAGTTTGACATATTAGCTTCTACACTTGGCTCATATTCTGATATAATGCAACCATCATTTGTTTTTATTTTATTGTATAACCATTCATTTTCTTCTGGATAAATATTGTTTATTCCACATCCTAATATTGCAATTGTTTTGCCATTTTCTCTTATTGCTCCGTCATGTGCTGCAGCATCTATTCCTTTTGCCATACCACTTACAATGCAAATTCCATTTTTACTTAAAGTTTTTGCAAATTCAAATGCAACCTTTCTACCATATTCTGAACAATTTCTTGAACCTACAATTCCAATTGTATACCTTGAATTTAACAGTTTTTCATTTCCAAGTATGTACAATAATTCTGGCATTTTTTTTATATTATTAAAACGATTTGGATAATTTGTATCTTTGTTTTCTATTTTTTTTATTTTCATTTTGATATGCTTCCTTATTATAATTTATTTTTAGTTTTTCCAATATTTTCTATCTAAGCTTCTATATAAAATTGCTTCTGCTAAATGTTTTGATTTAATATTTTTACTTTCATCTAAATCTGCAATTGTTCTTGCTACTTTTAAAATACGCCCATGAGCTCTTGCACTTAACCCTAATTTTTCAAATGCATTTTGCAGTATTTTTTTACCTTCGTTATCTAGTTTGCAATACTTTTCTATTAATTTTGGTGTAAGCTCTGCATTTGAATATATTCCATATTCTTTGTATCTTTCTTGTTGCAATTTTCTTGCTTTATCAACTCTTTGTTTAATTTGACTTGAAGTTTCAATTTTTTCATCACTTTCTAGTTTTTGATATTTTACTTGTGTTACTTCAATTTGAATGTCTATTCTATCTAAAAGTGGCCCACTAATTTTTCCCATATATCTTGATATTGCAAGTGGTGTACATGTACATTCTTTTTCTTTTGAACCATAATAGCCACAAGGACATGGATTCATAGATGCAACAAACATAAAATTGCATGGGTAACTTAAACTTGCATTTACTCTACTTATTGTAACTGTTCTATCTTCTAGTGGTCCTCTTAGCACCTCTAATGTACTTTTATTAAATTCTGGTAACTCATCTAAAAATAGTACACCAAAATGTGCTAGACTAATTTCTCCAGGTTTTGGTATTCTTCCTCCTCCTACTAATGAGCTTGTAGATACTGTATGGTGTGGTGCTCTGTATGGTCTGCTTGTAAGTATTGGTACATCTTTAGGTAACACTCCTGCTACACTATGTATTTTTGTTACCTCTAATGCTTCATTAAATGTTAAATCTGGCAAAATTGATGGCATACGTCTTGCAAGCATTGTTTTACCAGAACCAGGACTTCCCGTCATAAGCACATTATGTCCACCGAGCTGCTGCAACTTCTAATGCTCTTTTTACATTTTCTTGTCCTTTTACTTCTGAAAAATCTAGTTTGTATTGTTTTTGATTATGGAAAAATTCTTGTATATTTACTTTTGGTGGTATTATTTTTTCTTTATCATTTAAATAATTTACTACTTGTTTTAAATTTTTTACTCCAATTACTTCTATTCCTTCTACAATTGATGCTTCTTTTGCATTTTCTATTGGCAAAATAACTCTTTTTATATTTAAATTTTTTGCCTCTATGCACATAGGTAATACTCCATTTACTTTATTTATTTTTCCATCTAATGATAATTCTCCAATAAAAACTGTATCTTCTAAATTTTGCACTTTTATTTCTTCAAAATTAATTAAAATTCCTATTGCAATTGACAAGTCAAAAAAAGATCCTTCTTTTTTTGTATTTGCTGGTGCTAAATTTACAACAATTTTTCTACTTTGGAACTCATATCCAGAGTTTTTAATAGCAGTTCTTACTCTTTCTTTTGCTTCTTTTAAACTTGCATCAGGAAGTCCAACAATTTGCCACTCTGGCATACCGGGCTGATACATCTACTTGCACATCAATTAGATATCCATCTAATCCATGCAAAGACATGCTTTTTACAATAGATAACATATAAAATTACCTCTTTTCTATATTTGTTTTTTTGTTTGGAAATTAAGATTTTCTGAATGAAAATCTTTTTTAGAATTTAAATTAATCTATAATTAGATTATCAACTTTTTTGTAATTTGTCAAGATTTTTTATATTTTTGTTAAAGTTTTTATATTTTGCAAATTTAGTACATTTGTTGGCAAGAAAAAATCTTTGACCTACCTTGTGCAATACCTTGTCATATTTATTTTTTTATTTGAATATATTCTAATAATTCATATATTTATTAAGGAGGCTTCTTATGTTTGTTTGTAATTTAAAATTAAATGGTCAAAAATTATTTAAAATATTGTTTATTATTTTCTTTATTGTTGCTGCTATTTTACTATGCATTGCAACTTATAAAATTATGTTCCAAAATAAAAAAGAAGAAATTGGAGATGAAATGAATTCATTAAAATCTAGTGAACTTTTAACTTCTAACTATACTAATGTATTGAAAGCTGTACATGATAACTTAGATAATTATATAGGTCAAGAAATAAGTTTTAGTGGATATGTTTATCGTGTTTATGATTTGCAAGAAAATCAATTTGTTTTGGCAAGAGACATGATTATTGATTCAAATTTTCAAACGCTTGTTGTTGGTTTTTTATGCGAATGTGATAATGCAAAAGAATTTCAAGATAATACTTGGATTCATATTAATGGAACGATTGAAAAAGGAAACTATCATGGCGATATTCCTGTTTTAAAAATAACTAAAATAGAGAAAATACAAAGACCAAATGATGAATATGTTTATCCACCAGATGATTCTTACGTTCCAACTGACAAAATTTAAACCATACTTACCTATCAAATATAGATTTTAAAAATCCTTTGTCTATCATTGTTCCATAAATATTTTTTAATATAATCAAAACAATTGGACCTATAAACATTCCAATTACTCCAATAAGTTTAAAACCTGTATACATTGCTATAATAGTAAATATTGGATGAATTCCTATATGACTACTTACTATTCTAGGCTCTAGTATTTGTCTTGTAATTATTATAATTGCAAATATAGCAAGTAAACTAATTGCAAGCACGATATCTCCATTAATACCAGAAATTATTGCCCATGGTACCATAACCGTACCAGAACCTAAAATTGGAAGTGCATCTACAAATCCTATTAAAAGTGCAGCAAGTAATGGATATTTTACATTTTGACCTAAGAAGTGTAATATTAGCAGTCCTACAAGTACAATTACAAATGAAATAATAATAAGAATAATCTGTGCTTTTAAATATCCACCAAGTGTATTTATTAATTCTTTTAAATGTATACCTATTTTTTTTACCCATCTTTTAGGCATGTGATGTTCTACTTGATCTAGCATATATACTTTGTCTGTACAAATAAAGTACAATGACAATGTTGTTATAACTACATAAATTGCAACTGTAGGAATACTAGTTACTACATTTATTAATGTACTTAAGGCATTTTTTATAAAATTTGATAATGTATTTAAAAAATCTAATGCTGATGCTTGTATTGTATTTTTTACTTCATCTGGTATTTGTATTTTGCTAAAATCTATATGGCTTATTATATTTTGAAATTGTGAATATAATTTTTCAAAATAATCATTTAATCCATTTAATAAATTAGAACTTTCTGAAACAAGCCCTGTAATTCCCCATATTAAAAGACCAATAATAATTGAAAACACAAAAATAAGAACACAAATTGCGCTTACCTTTCTGGATAATCTTGTCTTTTTCATTAAAAAACGTATCATAGGTTCTATTAAAATAGATATAATAAAAGCAATTAAAAATGGCATATAAAATATTGCTAATTTAAATGCTAAATATACACCTAAAATTGATATAAGAAAAGTTAAAATTCTTTTTCCTACTTTTGCATAATAATTTATATCTACTACCAAATTTTACCACTTCCAATCTGTATGTATTTATATCATTTTTTCCAAATATTGTCAATTATAATATGATTAATTTAAAATTATATGTATATTAAAATTATCTATATTTAAAAAAGCAAAAGTTATAATTTTAAAATTAATAAACTTCGTCGTTCACTCGACTTACACATAAATTCTATAAAAAATTTTTTCAGCGCCCTCACAGGCGTGTGAGATTCCCTAAAAAAATTTTTTAAGAATTTCTAAGTTTAATTCTCGTTCAATTCCTTGTTTATATTTTAAAATTATAATCTTTTGCTTTTTCCATTATTTTTTTTATTATTTTTTAATTTTTTTCTATTATTTATTTTTATTATTTTTTAATTTTTTTCTATTATTTATTTAATTATAATATTTTTTGGCTATATATTAAAAAATTTTAATACAAATTCTTATTCTGCATTTTTATTATTATGTTTATTACAAATACATTCTACAGTATCTGATACTTGTTTACCACTTACATTTTGTTCATTTGCTAAATCTCCTAGTGTTAAAATTCCTACAATTTTATCATTTTCTAGTACTGGTATTCTTCTAATTTGCAAGTCAGACATCATTTTTGTTGCTTCTTCAACGTCTGTATCTGAGTTACAACAACATACACTACTTGTCATTATTTGCGTAACTGGTGTTTGATTTGCATCTTTGTCGCATGCAACAGTTCTTAAAATAATGTCTCTATCTGTTAAAACACCTACTACGCATTCATTATCATCACATACTGGTATGCAGCCTACATGGTTTTCACACATTAATTTTGCAGCTTTACTTACAGAATCGTTTGTATTACAATAACATACTCCTTGACTCATACAATCTTTTACTTTCATAAATTTACCAACCTTTCTTTTTACTTTCTTTATATATTGTGCACAAGTTGGTATATTTTATACAAAAAAAATACTAAGATTTTCTATCATATAACAAATCTTAGTATTTTTATATTCTTAATATAAATATTCATTACCTAAAAATCTTTGCTCATAAATTGATCTTGGCATTGGTGGCCTTCCTTGCATATATGGTGGTCTTGGTCTATTTGGTCTTTGATTTTGCAATAATTCTTTTAATATTAATATTTTTATTAAATCTCTTAATATAAAGTTTTGATCTCTTTTTTCTTCTTTTTTTACATCTTTGGAATTTGCATTTTTAGAATCTACACTTCTTGTTCCAGCTTGTATGTTGTTACCTATATTTATTTGTGGTTCCACATTTATATATATGTCATTTACCATATTTTCTATAACTTCATCTGTTATTTTATCTGGAACATTGGCACAATTTTTGCATACTATTGGATAAATTATTTTATATATTTCTGGATATAATTCTTCTAAATTTATATCATCATTTATTTGTCTTGTCATATTATAATCATCCATATACATATTATATGTACTATCTTTATATGGTATATTATACCCTAATACACTCCTCATATATTCTTCATAATCTTGATTATACATAGAAATTACCTCCTCTTATTTATTTATAATATTAGAGAAGGTATTAATGTGTTACAAATTATTTACTAATTTTTTAAATTGATTTCCCCTATCTGCAAAGTCTTTAAATAAGTCAAAACTTGCACTTGCAGGTGAAAATAATACAATTTGACCTTTTTTTGCAACTTTTTTTGCTATTTGTACAGTTTGTGCTAGGTTTTCACATTTATATATATCAATTTGTTTTTTTTGCACTTTTTCTTCTTCCTTTACTGCGTTATATATTTTTTCTGATGTTTGCCCCATTAAAATTAATGTTTTTACCTTTTCAAGTATTGGCTTTGCAATTGGAGTATAATCTAAATGTTTATCATATCCTCCTGCAATTAAAATAATTTCTTCATTAAATGATTTTAATCCTGCAATTGTTCTTGTTGGACTTGTTCCTATTGAATCATTATACCATTTTACATCATCAATTTGTCTTACAAGCTCTAGCCTATGTTCCACTCCTTTAAATTCTTTAATTGTATTTATTTGGGCATTGGTATCTACTAATGTTTTTGTTGCACAAATTGCAGCACATATATTTTCGTAATTATGAATTCCTCTTAAGTTTATTTCTTTTGTTTTAATTAGGTGCTTTCTAATTTTATTTTCACATTCTTTTATTACGTCATCATCTAATATTACTCCATTATCTAACTTTTCTTTGCTACTAAAATATATTACTTTTCCTTTTGCATCTTTTGCACAGTTTCTTGTTATTTCGTTGTCATAGTTTAGTACAACAATATCCTTTTCATTTTGATTTTTATATATATTTTTTTTGGCATCTATATATTCTTCATAAGAACTATGTATATTTAAATGATTTGGCGTTATATTGGTAATTACTGCTATGTGTGGGCTTATTTTCATTTCCATTAATTGAAAACTGCTTAGTTCTAGTATTATTATATCTTCTGGTTTCATTTGTTTTAATTTAGTAAATAAAGGTGTTCCAATGTTTCCTCCTAAATAGCAATTATACCCTTTTTTACTTATCATTTCATATATTAAAGTAGTTGTTGTAGTTTTTCCATCACTTCCAGTTACTCCTATAACTGTTCCTGGACACATTTCCATAAGCATTTCTATTTCAGATGTAACAATTGCACCATTTTCTTTTTCTTTGTTTATTTCTTGAATATTTGGCATACAACTTGGTGAACGAAAGATAATATCAAATCCATGTAGTTTTGACAGATTGTTTTTTCCAAAAGAAAATTCCATTGTATAATTTGTAATTTTATCCATTACATCTTTTGGTATATCCTCCATTTGCCTTGAATCAAAAACTGTAACTTTAGCACCAAGGTCATGAAAATAGTCAAGCAGTGGTATATTACTTACCCCAAGTCCAATAATTGCAAGTTTCTTCTGTTTTACATATTCTTCAAACTGTTTTAATTTTTCATTTTCATATTCCATTTTTTTCCTCCTGTTACATTTATATTTTATTCTTTTTTTCATTCTACGTTTACTTTTGTTTTTATTATATCTCAAAATGCTGAATTTAACAACTTTTTTTAAAAAAATAAATGTATATAGTTTTTATTTTTGTACATAATAAATTTAGATAGATTTTCTCTATTTAATTTTTTTAATTTTCATATTGGAGGTGCTTGTAATATGTCAAAGAATAATAATCAAAACAATAACAACAATAACCAAAACAATAACAATAATCAAAATAATAACAACAATAGTAAAAAACAAAATAATAATAACAATGACTAGTAACTAAAATAGGTTTGTAAATTGTTTATTAAAAACGAGTTTAAAATTTTTTTTAATTTCCTATTAAATAGTAATTTAAGCAAAATTTTAAGCTCGTAATTTTTTTGATAAATACATTAAATTATTTACTTTAACAATAATACATGTTATAATTTCTTTAAGTTATTAAAAGAGAGGTTATTGTATATGTCAAGTATTATTGCTAAAAATCCATCTGCAAAACATAATTATACTATACAAACTACATATGAAGCTGGAATTGTTCTTACTGGTACAGAAATTAAGTCTATTCGTGCTGGAAAGGTTAATTTAAAAGATAGCTATGCATCTATTAAAAATGGTGAAGCGTTTATTTATGGAATGCATATTAGTCCTTATGAACATGGAAATATTTTTAATAAAGATCCTTTACGTTCTAGAAAACTTTTGCTAAGTAAAAGAGAAATTAACCGTTTAACAGGGCTTATAAAGCAAAAGGGATTAACTTTAGTTCCTATGTCACTTTATTTTAAAGGAAGTTTTGTAAAAGTTGAACTTGGTGTTGGAAAGGGTAAAAAACTTTATGATAAGCGTGAGGATTTAGCAAAAAAAGATGCTCAAATGAAAATTAGAAAAGTGCTGAAAAATTTAAATCGTTAAATTTACTATACTAAAATAATCTAAAAAGCAAACAGGTATTAAAATTTTTTTTTAAAGTATTGATAAACTTCGTCGTTCAAGCTGATTTTCGTATAAATTCTAAAAAAAATTTTTTCAGCGCCCTCACAATACAGTGTGAGATTCCCTAAAAAAATTTTTTAAGAATTTCTAAACTCAAATCACTTTCAATTCCTCGTTTATATACTTTAAAAAAATTTTAATACTTGTTTGCTTTTAAATATATTTTTTATAATGTGTTTATGTTTAAAAAATGGCAGGTGTAAAACCTACCATTTTTTAGCCTTAGTCTATTTTATTACTTGAACCAAATACATCTTTAATTTTATGTTCTACTGCTTGTGAAATTAAATCTCTTGCTGGTGTTAAGTATTTTCTTGGGTCAAATGCTCCTGGATCTTCGGCAAATACTTTTCTAATACTTGCTGTCATTGCAAGTCTTAGGTCTGTATCTACATTTATTTTAGATACCCCAGATTTACTTGCCTCATTTAGCATTTCATCTGGAACACCTTTTGCCCCTGGAATATCTCCTCCATATTCATTACACATTTGTACTAATTCTGGAATAACAGTAGATGCACCATGTAATACTATTGGTGTGTTTGGTATTTTTTCTTTTACTTGTTTTAAAATATCAAATCTTAATTTTGCTTCTCCTTTAAATTTGTATGCTCCATGACTTGTTCCAATTGCTATTGCAAGAGAATCACATCCTGTTCTTTCTACAAATTCTTTTGCTTGGTCTGGATCTGTATATATTGCATCTTTTGCATCTACATTTACTTCATCTTCTACTCCTGCTAATTTTCCAAGCTCTGCTTCAACTACTACACCTTTTTGATGTGCGTATTCTACTACCTTTTTAGTAATTGCAACATTTTCTTCAAAATCATATTTTGATCCATCAATCATAACAGATGTAAAACCAGCATCAATACACATTTTACATGTTTCAAAATCTGGTCCATGGTCTAAATGTATTGCAATTGGTACTTCTGGATGTTCTTCTACTGCAGCTTCTACCATTTTCATTAAATAATTTACTCTTGCATATTTTATTGCACTAGATGATGCTTGCAATATTACTGGTGATTTTTGTCTTGCTGCAGCATCTACAATTGCTTGTATAATTTCCATATTGTTTACATTAAATGCACCTATTGCATATCCTTCTTTCATTGATTTTTCAAACATTTTACTTGTTGTTACTAGTGGCATATTTTAATTCCTCCCTTATATTTAATTTACTTCATTATATTATAAAAATTATCAAAAGTATAGCCTTTTTCTATTAAAAAATCTATTATTTCTGGCAAAGTTTCATAAGTTAAAATTTTGTCTCCTGCATCATGCATTAATATAACTACATTTTTCTTTTCTCCAACTGTTGAAACTAAATTTTGTATTATTTTTTCTTTTGTTTTGCTTCCTGCAGAATCGTTTGTTAATGCATTCCAGTCAACATATGATATTTCTTGTTCTTCTAAAATAGGAATAGCTTGACTTTTTATACTAGCATATGGACCTCCAACTGATCCTCCTGGAAAGCGAAATAGATGGCATTTATATTCTTCGTTTCCAATTGCTTGTTGTATTGCATTTTCTGTTCTTGTATATTCGTCTTGTATACTTTCTACACTAGAGTAAATACTTGAATAAACATGAGAATATCCATGGTTTGCTAAATAGTGTCCCTCTTCATATTCTCTTTTTACAATGTCTGGATAAAGCTCTACTCTACTTCCTAAAAGAAAAAACGATGCTTTAATATTTTTTTCTTTTAATAGGTCTAATATTAATGGTGTAACTGAATTTGATGGTCCATCATCAAAAGTTAAATATGCTGTATGACCTTCTAATTTATAAATATTTTTAATATTATCTTTTGCTTCTTGTGTATAATTTGGTGTTGGCTTTTTTACTTCTGGCTCAAGATTTGCTTCTTCTATATTTTGTATTTGTTCATTTTCTATAGTATTTTCTGAAGCTATTTGTTGATCCATTGCTTTAGCTTGCTTATTTTCTTTTTGTTTATGCACCAAATATATGATAGAGGCAATAATTATTAAAACAATACATATTGCTATTATTACTTTTTTCTTATTCAGTTTTCTCTCTACTATCATTAAATCTGACAAAGTATTTTCGCCCCTTTTATTTATAAATACTCTATTCCTCCTTTAAAATCTTTTGTATATCTTCATCTTCTTTTATTTCTTTTGTTAAATATGTAGCACATTTTTTGTTTCTTTTTAGTACTTCTAATGCAATTTCTTTATCTGACCTTAATCTTTTACTTGCATATTTTATTATTATAGGTTTATTTTTTATTGCTTCTAACACAACTTCTTTATCGTCCCTTAGTTTGCTACTTGCATAGTATAATACTTGTCCATCATTTTTAACAGCTTCCAAAATTACGTCTTTATCTTTTTTTAGTCTATCACTTGCATAACATGCAACCCATCCTTTTTGCTTTACAGCAAGAAGTAATAAATCTTTGTCATTTTTTAAATTGTCGCTTGCAAATTCTAATGTTCCTGCATCTTTTTTAATTGCTTCTATCATTACTTCTTTATCATTTTTTAATGTATCACTTGCAAATTCTACAAGTGCTGGTGATAACTTTATTGTTTCTAATATAAACTCTTTATCGTCTGCTCTTTTAATTACAATATCTTTATCTGTCATTTTATCTTCCTCGTTTTTACAATTTTCTACATTTTATCACTATTTTAATGCACTTTCAATACATTTATTTATAAAAAAGTAAAATCTTCTAATATATCGTCTAAACATGTAATTAGTTTAGCACCTTGTTTTATCAAATCATTTGTACCTTTTGAATTTTCAGAATCTATATTTCCTGGAACAACATATACATTTTTCCCTTGTTCTAAGGCAAAATCAACTGTAATTAATGTACCACTTTTTTCTTTTGCTTCTACAACTACTACTCCATCTGATAATGCACTAATTATTCTATTTCTTGCTGGGAAATTATTTTTATTTGGTTTTGTACCTATTGGATATTCTGACAATATAAGTCCTTTTTTATTCACTATTTCTTCTGCAATTTTTTTATTTTCATATGGATATATATTATCTAAACCATTACCTACAACTGCTATTGTTTTTCCTTGTGCTTTTAGTGACCCCATATGAGAAAATGTATCTATTCCTCTAGCTAATCCACTAATTATATTTATATTTTTTTTGCTAAGACTATACGATATTTTTTTAGCTGTTATTTCTCCGTATTTTGTACAGTTTCTACATCCAATAATTGCAATACCAAATTCATTTAATAAATTTTTATTTCCTTTATAATACAAAATAATTGGTGAATCATATATGCTTTTTAATTTTTTTGGATATTCATTATCATATATTGTTATTATATCGATGTTATTTTCTTGCATCCTTATTGCTTCGTCTTTTAGTCCTATTCTATAACATGGATTTAAAATTTTATCTGCTATTTTTTCTCCTATTTGCTTATTATTTATTAATTCTTCTTTATTTAGTTTCCATATTTTTTTTGGTGTTTTATATTTTTTTAATAAACTTTGTATTTTAATACTACCTAAGCCTTCTATTTTAGAAAGCCATATCCAATAAAGTTTTTCTTCCATTTTATCACTTCTTTTATTATAAATTTTGGGATTTTTTAGGCAGAATTGCCTTGAATATTTTAAAGAAATTATAATTATATTTTACATTACTTTTTTATTTTGTCAATAAAAATTTTTCGACATTTTAAATATATTTTTTACTAGATAATGGTTTATATTTAATAAATCCACAAAAAAAATATATAGGTCAAGCTTAACGTTGGTCTTCGGGCGATTAAAATCGACCCTACAACTCTACACGTTAAATTTACCGATTAGTGATAAAACCATTAACTAGTGACAATATATTTTTTTATAATAATTTAACCTAAATTTTTTGCTGCTTTTACTACATTATTCATAAGCATTGCAACTGTCATTGGTCCTACTCCACCTGGTACTGGTGTTATGTATGATGCAACTTTACTTACATTTTCAAAATCTACATCACCGACTAATCCATCATCTGTTCTATTAATACCAACATCTATTACAACTGCTCCTTCTTTTACCATATCTTTTGTTACAAACTTTGGTTTTCCAATTGCAGAAACTAATATATCTGCTTTTTTTGTTATTTCTTCTATATTTTTGGTTTTTGAATGGCATACAGTTACTGTTGCATTTTTATTTAATAAACATTGTATTAAAGGCTTTCCTACAATATTACTTCTTCCGAAGTATTACTGCATTTTTCCCCTCAATTTCAATTCCATATGCTTCTAACATGCGAATTACTCCATAAGGTGTGCAAGATACAAAACAATCTTGGTTTAAACTTAGTTTTCCTACATTTATTGGATGAAATCCATCTACATCTTTTTCATAAGAAATTGTAGCAAATGCTTTGTTTATATCTAAGTGCTGTGGTAGTGGACTTTGTAAAAGTATTCCATGTATTTTATCATTTTTATTAAGTGATAAAATTAAATTTAATAATTCTTCCATTTTTGTATCAGTTGAAAGTATATGTTCTTCATAATCGATGCCTACTTCTTCGCAAGCTCTACTTTTATTTTTTACATAAATTTTAGATGCTTTGTCATCTCCAACTAAAATAACAGCAAGCTTTGGTTTAATATTTTTTTCTTTTAATTTATCTACTTCTTCTTTTAATTCCTGTCTAATGCTTTTTGCTAATGCTTTTCCGTCAATAATTTGTACCATGTTTTTCACTCCTTTTTTCTAATTCTATACTATTTTTTTCTTTTTTTCAATAGAAAATGTTATATATGTATTTTTTTAAAATTTTTTTATATATACTTTTACCTAAAATTTTTTTTACTAAAAATAGTAGGCAAAATGCCTACTATTTTTTAATATAAAGGGAGAACTATTTGCCACATCCCTTTTTATCTTTTTCACAGAATAATCTAATTATTTGTAAACCTAGCAAGATAAATAGTAATACAGCAAGTATAATAAATGCTGCAAGATTAGCAAGTACTGTAGCTGAAATTACGGCACCTATTATTAAACCTAGTGAAAATGCAAATAAAGCTATTAATATTCCTACTATTATATATATACAGCATTTATTTGTTTTTTTGCATTTACATTCATTTTGTGCATTTGGTTCCATACTATTTTCACCTCCTATAACACATCATGACTTATGCGTTATAGTATAGTATATTCTTTTCTTGCTTTTTAGTTGACTTTTTTTAATAATTTTCGACAAAATATAATGTAATTTTAATTTATAATTTAATTTTTTATTATATTTTATCAAATAAAAAAAGTATAAAAATATTAATTATTAAATAAAAAAAGATATAATATTTTATTTTAAAAGCTGCGTAAGCGACCAACCGAAGCGTTAGCGGAGGGCGAATTGGAGCAATTTACATATAAAAATTATAATTGTAAATTGCGACACCAAAGCTTTAAAAAATAAAATATTATACTTTTTTTATTTAATTATGTTATATTTAATTTAATAAAATTACTAATTAAAATATCTTTTTAATAGTCCGTCAAATCCTCTTCCATGTCTTGCTTCGTCTTTTGCCATTTCGTGTACTGTATCATGGATTGCATCATATCCAAGCTGTTTTGCTCTTGTTGCAAGTTCTTTTTTACCCATACATGCTCCACATTCTGCATCTGCTCTTAATTCTAGATTTTTCTTTGTATCTGGGTATACTACTTCTCCTAATAATTCTGCAAATTTAGCAGCATGTTCTGCTTCTTCAAATGCATATCTTTTAAATGCTTCTGCAATTTCTGGGTAACCATCTCTATCTGCTTGGCGACTCATAGCAAGGTACATTCCAACTTCTGTACATTCTCCCATAAAGTTATCTTTTAATCCTTTTACTACTTCTTCGTCTAAACCTTTTGCAACTCCAATTATATGCTCATCTGCATATTCTTTTTTTCCATTTTCCTCTTTCTCAATAAAATTTTCTTTTCCTGCTCCACATTGTGGACATTTTTCAGGAGCTTCTTCTCCAAAGTGGATATATCCACAAATTTTACATACATATGCTTTCATAAAAAATTCCTCCTTGTATTTTTTTACATATTTTAGCACTTATTTTTTGTTTTTGCAATAAGTTTATATATTATATTTTTCTCTTTCTGTATAACTTGTATGTAGTAATTCATGTGCTTTATGTCCTCCTGGCTCTCCTAAATATTCTTCGTATATTTTCTTTAAGATAGGGTTTTCATGTGATTTACGAATTGTACTTTTTTCGTCAATTGTATATAGTGCATCTGCACGTTTTTTTCTTACATCAACTTCTCTTCTTATTTTTGAACTTTTAATTGGTTGACCTCCACCCATTACACATCCGCCAGGGCATGCCATAATTTCTACAAATTGATAATCTGCTTTGCCTTCTTGTATTTCTTTCATAATTTTTTCTGCATTTTTAAGCCCAGATGCTACTACAATTTTTACTTCCTTATCACCAATTTTAACTGTTGCTTTTTTAATTCCTTTTTCTCCTCTTATTTCTTCAAACTCTACTTTTTCTAATGGCTTATTTGTTAATACTTCTGATACTGTTCTTAATGCTGCCTCCATTACACCTCCTGTTGTTCCAAATATTGCACCAGCACCTGTTGCTTCTCCCATTGGGTTATCAAAATTACTATCTTCTAAAGATACAAAGTCAATATTTGCTTGTTTGATCATTCTTGCAAGTTCTCTTGTTGTAATTACTGTATCTACATCATCATAGCCTACACCTTGCATATCGTCTCTTGTTCTTTCAAATTTTTTTGCAATACATGGCATTACTGATACTACGTAAATATCTTTTGGGTCTATATTATTCTTTTTAGCATAGTATGATTTAATAATTGCTCCAAACATTTGATGTGGTGATTTACAACTTGATAAATGGTCTATTAAATCTGGAAAATTCATTTCTATGTATCTTACCCATCCTGGACTACAAGATGTTATCATAGGAAGTACTCCATTATTTTGCATTCTTTCTATAAATTCTGTTCCTTCTTCCATAATTGTAAAATCTGCTCCAGTATTTGTATCAAATACTTTGTCAAAACCTAATTTTTTAAGAGCTGTTACCATTTTTTTAGTTACATTTGTTCCAATTTCCATACCAAATTCTTCGCCAAGTGCAACTCTAACAGCTGGTGCTGTTTGTACTACAACATGTTTTTTCTCATCTTTTAAGTTTTTCCATACTTCTTTAGTTGAATCTTTTTCTTTTAATGCTCCTACTGGGCAACTTTGTATACATTGACCACAAAATGTACAGTTTACATCATTTAAACTATTATTTCCTACAGTAGATATGCAACTTTCAAATCCTCTTCCTGCTGAATCTATTGCTCCAATGTTTTGCACATTTTTACATGTTGCAACACATCTTCTACATAAAACGCATTTATTAAAATCTCTTACAATAGAAGGAGATTTATCGTCAATTTCATGTACTTTTCTTTCTCCTTGATATTCAATTTCTGTCATATTAAATTGTTCTGCAAGTTTTTGTAATTCACAATTTCCGTTTCTTGTGCAGGTTAAACATTCTCTTTCGTGGTTAGATAGTATTAAATCTAGTACTAATTTTCTTGCTTCTACAACAGCTGGAGAATTTGTTTTTACTTTCATTCCTTCTTCTACTTTTTGTATACATGATGTTGCAAAACCTCTTCTTCCTTCTACTTCTACTACGCACATTCTGCAATCACCTATTTCGTTTATGTCTTTTAGAAAACATAATGTAGGAATATCTATGTTTATTTTTTTTGCCGCTTCTAATATTGTTGTTCCTTCTTCTACTTCTATTTCTTTTCCATCTATGGTTAATTTTATCATTATTTACCTCCTTTTTTTATTTTTGGTTTTGTTTTTTTATTGTTGTTGGGCACGGTACCCCGTGCCCCTACATTGGTTTGGGTTTGTTCTTTCAGGGCAGACAGAGGCGTCTGCCCCTACATTGGTTTGGGTTTGTTTGTGGGCAGGTCAAGACCTGCCCCTACACATGTTGTAAACAATTAAAATTGCCATTACGATATTGCTTTGAATGGGCATTTGTCGATACATGTTCCACATTTTATACATATGTCTTGGTTTATTTTGTGTGGTTGTTTTGTCTCTCCTGTTATTGCGCTTACTGGGCAATTTCTTTTACAAATTCCGCATCCTCTACATTTTTCTTTGTCTATTTCTATAACTGCAAGATCTTTACATTCTTTTGCAGGGCATTTTTTGTCTTTAATATGTGCTTCATATTCGTCTCTATAATATTTTAATGTGCTAAGTACTGGGTTTGGTGCAGTTTGCCCTAATCCACATACAGATGCTTTTGAAATATTTATTGCTAGGTTTTCTAGTTTTTCTATATCGCCTTCTTCTCCTTCTCCTTTTGTAATTTTTTCTAGCATCTCTAGCATTCTTTTTGTTCCAATTCTACATGGTGTACATTTTCCACATGATTCGTCTACAGTAAATCCTAAATAAAATTTTGCTAAATTTACCATACATTTTGTATCATCCATTACAATTAGTCCACCTGAACCCATCATTGATCCAATGCTAGATAATGATTCATAATCAATTGGTGTGTCTAAGTGTTCTTTTGGTATACATCCACCTGATGGTCCTCCTGTTTGTGCTGCTTTAAATTGCCTTCCTTTTGGAATTCCACCACCTATGTCAAATACAATTTCTCTTAATGTTGTTCCCATTGGTACTTCTACAAGACCTGTATTTACAACATTTCCTCCAAGTGCAAAAACTTTAGTTCCTTTTGAATTTTCTGTTCCAATGCTTGAATACCATTTTGCACCATTTAATATGATCCTTGTAATATTTGCATATGTTTCTACATTATTAATTAATGTTGGTTTTCCCCATAAACCAGCATTCGCTGGAAATGGTGGTTTTAGTCGTGGTTGACCACGTTTTCCTTCAATTGACTCTAAAAGTGCTGTTTCTTCTCCACATACGAATGCTCCTGCACCTAATCTTATTTCTAGGTCAAAATCAAAACCTGTGTTCCAAATATTTTTTCCTAAAATTCCATATTCTTTTGCACTATCTATTGCTTTTTGAAATCTTTCTACTGCGATAGGATATTCTGCTCTTACATATATGTAACCTTTATTTGCACCAATAGCATATCCTGCTATCATCATTGCCTCTACAACGCTATGTGGATCTCCTTCTAGAATACTTCTATCCATAAAAGCTCCTGGATCACCTTCGTCTGCATTACATACTACATATTTTTGTTCTCCTTCGGCAAGCTTTGTAAATAGCCATTTTTTACCTGTTGGGAAACCTGCTCCACCACGTCCTCTTAAACCAGATGCGGTTATTTCTTCTATTACTTCATCTTGTGTCATTTTTGTAAGTACTTTTTCTAATGCTTTATATCCATCAAATGCTATGTATTCGTCTATATTTTCTGGGTCTATAATTCCACAATTTTTAAGTGCAATTCTTTTTTGCTTTTTATAAAAGTTTAATTCATCTAATCTATTTACTACTGTATCATCTATATCTTTGCAAAGTAGTCTTTGAACTAATTTTCCTTCTATTAAATGTGTATTTATAATTTCTTCACAGTCTTCTGGAGTTACCATTGCATAAAATGTATCTTCTGGTCTTATAATTACAATTGGTCCTTTTGCACATAATCCAAAACAACCTGTTTGTATTACTCTTACATTTTCTAAACCTTTTTCTTTTACTAAATCTTTAAATTTTTGGATAATTATAGGTGATTTAGAAGATGTACAACCTGTTCCTCTACATACTAAAATATGTTTTTCTTGTGTTTTTGCTTTTAAATTTACTCTTAAATCTAGTTCTTTTCTTTTTTCCTCTCTAATTGCATTAATTTCTTCTATTGTTTTCATCTTTACCTCCTTTATTTATTATTATTTTCTAGACATGTACTTTTCTATTACTTCATCAACCTTAGCAATAGTAGCCTTTCCATAAACTTCATCATTTACTGTAAATACAGGAGCTAGACCACATGCTCCTATGCATCTTGTAGCTTCAATAGAAAACATTCCATCTTTTGTGGTTTCTCCTACATCGATTCCTAATTT
The DNA here is from genome assembly GCA_947631785.1 of uncultured Clostridia bacterium. Taxonomy (GTDB): domain Bacteria; phylum Bacillota; class Clostridia; order TANB77; family CAG-508; genus CANRMR01. The sequence continues at coordinate 37,836 of CANRMR010000009.1, forward strand.
TTCTTTTACCCTATCTAATATTTTTTCAGAACCTTTTACATAGCATGCTGTTCCTAAACATACAGCAATATTATATTTTCCTTTTGGTTTTAATGTAAATCTTGAATAAAAGGTAATTACTCCATAAACTTCTGCTGCTGATATTTGCAAATAGCTTGCAATTTCTTCTTGTGCATACATTGGTATATATCCATAAGTTTCTTGTACTTGATTTAAAATTTGTATTAAATTGCTTTTATCCTTTGAATATTTTGATAAAATATTTTGTAACTTTTCATCTGCTACTTTTTCCATTTTGCAATTACATTTACATTTTTTTTCTTCCATATGTTTCTCCTTCCTTTATTCATTATATGAATTTACTTTCTTATTATATCAAACCTTTAAAATTTATACAATCATTTTTCTTTTTTTTATTTCATATACTTTTAATAGATAAATATTTGAGGTGATTTTATGTATAAAAAGTATAAGCTAGCTATAGTTGGTGCTACAGGCTTAGTTGGTAGAACAGTTTTAAAAGTATTAGAAGAAAAAAATCTTCCAATTGATGAATACTACTTTTTTTCTTCTTATCGTTCTGCTGGCTCAAAGCTTAATTTTATGGGAAAAGAATATATTGTAAAAGAATTAAAAGAAGATTCTTTTGATTTAGGATTTGATTTTGCAATTTTTTCTGCAGGTTCTGATACTGCTAAAAAATATGCTCCTATTGCAAGTTCAAAAGGATGCATTGTTGTAGATAATAGCAGTGCTTTTCGTATGGATGACGATGTTCCTTTGGTAATTCCAGAAGTAAACCCTGAAGATATTTATAAAAATCATGGTATTATTGCAAATCCTAATTGTTCTACAATACAAGCTGTCTGCGTTTTAAAACCCTTAGATGATAGTTACAAAATAAAAAGAATTGTATATTCTACATATCAGGCTGTCTCTGGAGCTGGAATGCTTGGGCTTAAAGATTTGGAAAATGGAATTAAAGGAAAAAGTCCTGAAAAATTCCCTTACCCTATTTTTAATAATTGCTTGCCACATATAGATGTTTTTTTAGGTAATGGCTATACTAAGGAAGAAGAAAAAATGATAAATGAAACTAGAAAAATTTTGCATAGACCAAATTTAAAAGTTACTGCAACAACTGTAAGAGTTCCGGTTGAAAATTGCCATAGTGAATCTATTAATGTTGAGTTTGAAAAAGATTTTAATTTATCTGATTTAAAAGATGTTTTAAAAAGTTCTCCTGGCATAATAGTTTATGATGATATTCAAAATATTAAATATCCTTTTGCAACTATGGTTACAGGTCATGATGAAGTTTATGTAGGTAGGTTAAGGCGTGATCTTAGTGTTGAATGTGGCATTAATTTATGGGTTGTTGCAGATAATATTAGAAAAGGTGCTGCAACAAATGCTGTTCAAATTGTTGAAAAATTACTATTATAAACATTAGAAAAGTAAATTTAAAGGAGCATTATACTAAAAAAATGCCCCTTGTTTTTAGCAAATAGGTAGTTATATTTAAAAGGGGTGCATTATTTATATGTTTATTACTAGCATTAAAATAAAGAAAAGAAATTTTTTTATTGTTTTACTTATGCTTGCTCTTGTTTGTATGCTTTTTTTATCTTTTCGCTTTACTTCTTATGCTAATTTATATTCTAAAAATTCTGAAGGAGATGAATTTATTAAATGGGTAGATTTTAATGTTTGCTATGATGCTCTAATGCAAACGTCTAAGTTGGATATAAATTCACATGTAAATAACGAAGATATTAAATATAACTGGATTGAGCTTTTAGCTTATCTTGGAACGAAATATGGAGGAAATTTTGATAAATATAATAAGAAAGATTTAGATACATTAGTTTCGAATTTAAAATCTGGTACAACAATTTATGATCTTACTAAGGATATGAAATATTATCCTTATTATTACGAATGTTATGATGCTGTTTTACATGAATTTATAGGTACATATAAAAAAGAAACATCTAAAACAGATTCTACAATTACATATGAGGACAAATATGGTATAAAGGCTTTTCTTCCAATTGCTAAAAATTATAGTTTTAATCATTATGATGATTTTGGAAATTCTAGATCCTATGGTTTTAAACGTGTGCATTTGGGAAATGATTTGATGGGCAGTATTGGAACTCCAGTTATTGCTGTAGAAAGTGGAACTATAGAGGCTCTTGGTTGGAACCAATATGGTGGTTGGCGAATTGGAATTAGAAGTGAAGATGGAAAAAGATATTACTATTATGCACATTTAAGAAAAGACCATCCTTATGCAGAAAATATGTATGAAGGAAAAAAGGTAACTGCAGGTGATGTAATTGGATATTTAGGAATGACTGGGTACAGCCAAAAGGAAAATGTAAATAACATTAATGTTCCTCATTTGCATTTTGGAATGCAACTTATTTTTGATGAATCTCAGGTTGATGGAAAAAATGAAATTTGGATAAATGTATATGAAATAATTAATTTTTTGAAACAAAATAAATCTGAAGTTTATCGTTCTAATCAAGAAACAAAGGATTACTCTAGAAAATATAGTATTATAGATTCTGCATTTTAGTTTATTAAGTAAAGGGCAGGTCAAGACCTGCCCCTACATTATATAATAAAATATTAATTTCCATAGTAACTGTCTATTAATATTTGTTTTAATTCTTCTACTAATGGTACTCTTGGGTTTGCTCCTGTACATTGATCCTCAAATGCTTTGTCTGCAAGTTCGTCTACTTTTGACATAAATTCGTTTTCTTCAATTCCCGCTTCTTTGAAAGATTTTGGCATATTTAGTTTTGCATTTAAGTCTTTTACCGCTTGGATAAATTTTTCTACCCCTTCTTCTGTTGTTTTTGCTTTTATTCCAATTTTCTTTGCTAATTTGTTATATTTTTCGTCTGCTATAAAGTATTCATATTTTGGGAATGATACAAATTTTGATGGTTTTGAACTATTGTATTTAATAACATATGGTAATAATATTGCATTTGCTCTACCATGTGGAACATGGAATTCTCCACCTATTTTATGTGCTAAAGAGTGATTAGCTCCTAAAAATGCATTTGTAAATGCCATACCTGCAATACAACTTGCATTGTGCATTTTTTCTCTTGCTTCTTTATCGTTTCCATTATCATATGCTCTTTGTAAATATTCAAATACCAATTCTACTGCTTTTTCTGCTAATCCATCTGTATAGTCTGATGCCATGTTAGATACATATGCTTCTATTGCATGTGTTAATACATCCATACCAGTATCTGCTGTAATGCTTTTTGGAAGAGACATAACTAAATCTGGATCTATAATTGCAACATCTGGTGTTAATTCATAGTCTGCAAGTGGATATTTCATATTTTTTTCTTTATCTGATATTACTGCAAAAGATGTTACTTCTGATCCTGTTCCTGAAGTTGTTGGAATAGCTACTAATTTTGCTTTTTCACCAAGTTTTGGGAACTTATAGGTACGTTTTCTAATATCCATAAATTTAAGTTTCATACCTTGTATATCAGCATCTGGGTGTTCATAAAATAGCCACATTCCTTTTGCTGCATCTATTGCACTTCCTCCACCTAATGCTATAATAACGTCAGGTTTAAATGCATTCATTGCATCTACACCTTTCTTTATTGTTGCAAAAGATGGGTCTGATTCTACATCAGAAAATATTTCTGAATGTACATATTTTTCTCTATTTCTTAAATGATATAATATTTTATCTACATATCCTAGTTTTACCATTGATTCATCTGTTACAAAGAATGCTCTTGTAATATCTGGCATTTTTTCTAAATAAGCAATTGAGCCTGCTTCGAAATATATTTTTTCTGGAACTTTAAACCATTGCATATTAACTCTCCTTTTTGCTACTTTTTTAATATTAATTAAATTTACTGAAGATACATTTGCTGTTGTAGAATTACCACCAAATGTTCCACATCCTAGTGTAAGAGATGGCATATTTGTATTATATATATCACCTATTGCACCATGTGTAGATGGAGAATTTACAATAATTCTTCCTGCTTTTACTGTTTCTGAAAATTTTAAAATAGTTTCTTCATCTTCTGAATGTATTACTGCTGAATGTCCAAGTCCACCATATTTTATTAAATTATCTGCTAAGCTTATTCCTTCTTTTGCATCTTTTACTTTATAATATGCTAAAACAGGACTTAATTTTTCTTTTGAAAATGGGAAATCATTCCCAACTCCTGCTTCTGGCACTACTAGTACTTTTGTACTTTCAGGAATTTCAATTCCAGCTTTTTTTGCAATTGAATATGGGCTTTGTCCTACAATATCTGAATTTAAAGCATAACCTTTTTCTTTAACAAACATACTATCTTGTAATTTCTTTTTTTGTTTATCATTTAAGAAATAGCATCCTGCTTCTTCCATTAGTTTTTCAAATTCTTCACTTATTTGTTTATCTACTATAACTGCTTGTTCAGATGCACAAATCATTCCATTATCAAATGATTTAGATAATACTAGATCTGTAACTGCTGTTTTTAATTTTGCTGTTTTATCTATATAACATGGAACATTTCCAGGTCCAACACCTAATGCTGGTTTTCCACAAGAATATGCAGCTTTTACCATTCCAGTTCCACCTGTTGCTAAAATTAAGTTTACATCTGGATGGTTCATTAAATAGTTTGTTGCTTGTATAGATGGTTCTTCAATCCATAAAATACAGTTTTTTGGTGCTCCTGCTTCAATTGCTGCATCTCTTACAATTTTTGCAGCCTCAACACTACATTTTTGTGCTGATGGATGAAATCCAAAAATGATAACATTTCTTGTTTTAGCAGCAATCATAGATTTAAACATAGTAGTTGATGTTGGATTTGTAACTGGTGTAACTCCAGCAATAATTCCAACTGGTTCTGCAATTTCTACATAACCTTCTTCTTCGTTTTGATTAATTACTCCTACTGTTTTATCATATTTGATGCTATGGTATACGTATTCTGTTGCAAACATATTTTTTGTTATTTTGTCTTCGTATATTCCTCTTTTTGTTTCTTCTACCGCCATTTTAGCTAATCTCATATGATTTTCTAGTCCAGCCATAGACATCTTTTTTATAATATTATTTACAGTTTCTTGGTCTAATTTTAGGTATTCCTCTGATGCCTTTTTGGCTTTTTTTACTAACTCATCAATTTGCTCTTTTATTTTTAATTCTTCCTGCTCAGTTAATTCCTTTGCCAAAATAAATCCCTCCTTTAAAATTTTCCTTTCTTGGTTATTTTATCCACTTATAATATATCTTATGCGTTAATTTGTCAAGTGCTGCTTTTGAATTTAAACATACTTTTCTATTAAAACAACTATTCTTCCATTTTTTGTTTCTCCAACAATTTCTTTTATTTCAAATTTACCTTTTCCTCTTATTGTAATTTTGTCTTTTTCTTTTACATGTTTTGTGTTTTTGGTTTGCAATTCATAGTTTATAAATACTCTTTCTTGCTTTATTATTTCTTCTGCATTTTTTCTAGATGTTTTTGTAAGTTCTGATACTATATTATCTAATCTTAAAGATGACACAATAACTTTTATTTCTTGTTTTTTTATTGTTACTTTTCTTAAATCTTCTATTTTTAATATTTCTATTTTTGCTTTTGAAAACCTTGTTAACCCACCTATATTTTCTTTTATATATTTAGAAATTTCTTTCATTACAATTATATCTGCACCATTTTCTTCTACTAAAATATCGCCTATTTTTTCCCTTTGCAAACCTATTTTCATTAAAGCACCCAAATAGTGTCTATGAACGAACTTTCCAAAACTTTCTTTTGGAAGATTTATTCTAATTATTTCTAAAATACCTTCACCTAAAATTTCTTTTGATAAATTTTTTAATTTTTTTGGATATATAATACATATTGTTCTTTCTGAATTATCATATCCTCCATAAAAAATTACATTTTCTTTATTTAATTGTTTTAATGTTTTTTCTACTATATTTTTTTGATATGTATCTAAAAAATTTGTATATACTAGTTTATTTTGTTTTTCCTCTGTTTGTATTTTATCTATTAATTTTGCAATTAGTAATTTATCTTCTTTATTTTTATATTTTTCAAGTATTTGTTCTTTGTTTATCTTTAACCACATTCCTCTCTATACATTTTAATTTTAGGCTATAATTGTTTGCAAGTCTCGGCAATGCTATTTGCATCTAAGCCATACATTTTTTCAATTTCTTCTACTGATCCTTGCTTAATAAATTTATCTGGATATCCAAATGCTTTAAATGTTATGCCTTTTAAATTTTCTTCTACAATAAATTCTTCTATAGTACTTGCAAGTCCACCTTTTAAAATATTGTCTTCTATTGTTATAACTTTTTTTGTTTTTATAATAGATTCTTTTATTTTCTTCTTATCTAGTGGCTTTAAAAAACGTATATTTATTACTTGAGAAGAAATTTCTTTTTCAGCAAGCAAACTTTCAACTTGCATTGCTTTTTCTACCATTTTTCCAATGGCAAGTATGGTAATATCATTTCCTTCTTTTAATATTTCTGCTTTACCCTCTACAATATCTTCATGTTTTTCGAATTTTATTTTACCTTCTTTTCCTCTTGGATATCTAATTACTACTGGTTTATTTAAGGTTGTAGCAAATTCTAGCATTTGCTCTAATTCTTTAAAATCTTTTGGTGCCATAATTGTTAAATTTGGTACTATATTAAAAAAAGATAAATCAAATATTCCTTGATGTGTTTCACCGTCTTGTCCTACAATTCCTGCTCTATCTACACACATAATAACTGGCATGTTTTGTATTGCAATATCATGAATTACTTGATCATATGCTCTTTGGTAAAATGATGAATATATTGATACAACAGGTTTTAATCCTTGACTTGCAAGGCCTGCTGCTAAGCCTAAGGCATGTTGTTCTGCAATTGCAACATCAAAAAATCTATCTGGATATTTATTTGCAAATTCGGTAAGTCCTGTACCATTTTTCATAGCTGCAGTTATTGCTACTATTTTTTTATCTTTTTTAGCAAGTGAAACTAGTTTTTTGCCAAATACTTTAGAATAATCATCTTGTTTTTTACCTTTTGGTTTTCCAGTTTTTATATCAAATGCAGATACACCATGGAATTTGTGTGGTGTTTCTTCTGCAGGAATATATCCTTTTCCTTTTTTAGTAATTACATGGATAAGAACTGGTCCTTCTATATTTTTACTAATTTTTAAAATACTTTCTAATTTTTCTATATCATGCCCATCTACTGGACCTAAATATGTAAAACCCATATCTTCAAATAACATGTTTTGCAAAAATAATTGTTTAATACTATATTTTATTTTTCTTGCTATATGTGTTATTTTAGGACCTACAATTGGTATTTTTTTTACTTTTTCTTTAATAAAATTATTAGATTTTGTATAAAACTTTTTGGTTCTAATTTTGCTTAGCTTTATTGATATTCCACCTACATTTTTAGATATACTCATTGCATTATCATTTAGTATAACTGTTATATTTGTTTTAGAACATCCTGCATCATTTAATGCTTCTAATGCCATTCCACCTGTAATTGAACCATCTCCAATAACTGCAATTACATTATTATTTTCTTTTTTTATATCTCTTGCTCTTGCCATACCAAGTGCTACTGAAATAGATGTACTACTATGTCCTGTTCCAAAGCAGTCTGCTTCACTTTCTGATAATTTAGGAAAACCTGCAATTCCATTTAATTTTCTTAATGTATTTATTTTGTCTTTTCTCCCAGTTAAAATTTTATGTACATAAGTTTGATGTCCTACATCCCAAACTATTTTGTCTTCAGGAATAGAATATATGCTATGAAGCGCTATTGTAAGCTCTACTATTCCTAAATTAGATGCCAAATGTCCCCCATTTTCTGATACTATTTTTAATATATATTCTCTTATTTCAGAGGCTAATTTTTCTTTTTCTTTTATACTTAATTTTTTTACATCTTCTGGTGTGTTTACTTTGTTTAATATTTGCTCCATTTTGTTTTCACCCCTTGCATATTTTATTCTAGCACATATTACTTTAAAATGCAAAAAAATGCCAATAATTTAGTTATTTAGCATTTTTTTTATTTTATCTATGTTCTGAAGAACTGCTTGATACCCATATTCAAAACATTCATCTAATTTCTGTGTGTCTAAAAGACCTGTTTTATCTGTGGTTACGTTTAGTACAAAATCACTCATTTCTAGGTTTTCTTCTGATATTTTACTTCCCATAATGTCTATTGTTTTCATTACAATGTCCATAATATTACTTTCTTTTGTAATAGGGTCTGATTCAAAAGTAACTGCTATTACTTTATCTGCTCCTTGTTTTTTTACTTCGTAAACAGGTGTATTATCTAATGCACCACCATCAATAAATGCATAATTTTTATATACACATGGACTAAATACTGCTGAAAAACTACTACTTGCTCTTACTGCTTTACCAATACTAATATCTGTAATATATTGTTCTTTATTTTCTTTATTTGGTACATAATTTGTAAAGATGTATTTTTTGCTACTTAATAAATCTACTGTTGGAATTACAAGTGGCATTTTTATTTGATTTATGTTTGTTATTCCTTTTTCATTTGCTAGTTTATTATATATTTTTTCTAAACTTTCACCACTTTTTAAACCTGTTAAGGTTATTTTTTTGTTTTTTAAATAACTACCTATTCCACTTAAAATTGGCATATGATTTGTTTTTGCAATTTTGCTTGCATTTTCTTTAAAAGCATTATGTATTTGCTTTGGAGAATAACCCATTGCATATGATGATGCAATAATACTTCCAGCACTTGTACCACCTATTATATCTACTTTTATATTATTATCTTCTAATGCCTGTATTACGCCTGCATGTGCAATACCTCTTATTCCTCCTCCAGATAAAGCAAGTCCTAGTTTCATTAAAGTCCCCCTTCCTAGTAATTTTTGCATACAAAAATACCACAATTTTTATTATATTATTAACAAAAACTGTGGTATTTAAACCTATAATTTGTTTTATTATTAGTTTTGTGTATAAGGTAGTACAGCAATGTGTCTTGCTCTTTTTACTGCTATTGTTATATCTCTTTGATGTTTTGCACATGCACCAGTTGCTCTTCTTGGTAATATTTTTCCTTTATCATTTATAAATTTTCTTAATTGTTCTGGATTTTTATAATCTAATACAAAATTTTTGTCACTACATAATACACATACTTTTTTTCTCATTTTTCTAAATTTTGGATTATAATCTTCATCGTTGTTTCTATTATTTTTTCTATTTCCCTTTTTATCTGCCAATTTATTCTCCCCCTTCTTTTTTTATTTAAATTAGAATGGTAAATCATCTGTTGCAGACATTTCAAATTCTGAATTTGCATTTGCTACTTGTGCTCCAAATGTATTTTCAAAATTTGCATCTGCTTGGCTACCATCTCTTTTGCTATCTGCAAAATATGCTTCTTCAGCAACAACTTCTGTTACATAGTGTTTTTGTCCTTGATCATCGTCCCATGTTCTTGTTTGAATTCTTCCAATTACACCTACTTGTTGTCCTTTTTTGAAATATTTACTACAAAATTCTCCAAGTTTACTCCATGCAACAATATTTATAAAATCTGCTTGTCTTTCTTCTCCTTGCCTTACAAATCTTCTATTTACTGCTAAGCTAAAGCTTGCAACTAATGTGTTATTAGTTTGTGTATATCTTACTTCTGGATCTTTAGTTAATCTTCCCATTAAAATTACTTTGTTCATATTTTTTTACCTAACCTTTCTTTTTATAAGGCCCCTTTTTATTCTTCGTCTTTTCTAATTACAATAAATTTAATAACATTATCATCTATTCTGTAATTTCTTTCAAGTTCTGCTATTAATTCTGGTTTTGCTTCGAAATTGTATACAACATAATACCCCTCTTTGTTTTTCTTAATTTCGTAAGCTAATTTTCTTTTTCCCATTTCGTCAATGTTTTCTACTTTGCCATCTGTATTAATCAAATTTTCGAACTTTTTGATAACTTCTTTTGTTACCTCTTGTTCTAAATTTGGATCAATAATGATAACACTTTCGTATTTATTCATTATCTTTCACCTCCTTATGGATATATAACCCATACATATATGTATGAGTAAGGAATTTTTTTCCTTAAATTTTAACGAACATATTGTACCATATTTTTTTTATCTTTGCAAGTTTTTTACATAACTTTTTTACATTTTTTGCGTTGTGGAATTTTAGGGTATGCCTTTGTGGGATTTGTGCAGACTTAAGGCGTCTGCCCCTACATGTATTTTTTAAATACCTATTGATAATTTTAATTTTTCTATTTCTTTCGACAAATTATGATATTTTTTTATTTTCTTTTTATTATGATACTAAAAAAATATTTATTAAAATAAAAAATTGATTTATTTTTTTATATTGAATAAATATACTCTAATATTACTTCCATATTTGTATTAACCCTACCATATAAAAACACACTATCATTTTTTTGTAATTTGGAATATACATAATCTGCTAAGCTATCATATCCTTTTATTGTAATTTTTTGGTTGTCATTTATGTATATTTCAAATTTTGCAATTGACATATGTCCGAGATTTATATATAAAATTAAATTCTATATCTGTTATTATTTTTCCTATTAAAAAACATTCATTCATAACATTTATTCTTCCTTGTAAAATAATGTTCCTAATAAATTATTAACATTTGCAATTTTCAAATATCCCATATGTCCTGCTAAATATTTTTTTGCATCTTTGCTTGTTAAATTTCCATTTTTTATTTCTTTTTTTAAAAATCTTATTTTTAACTTTAGTTTTCTTTTTCCTCTATCTCTAATTTTCATTCTATATTCATTTATTTTGTATCCGCAAAAATTAACACCCTGTTTTCCTTTAAAAATTTGTGTTTTTGTGTTTAACTCTAATCTAAGATTTTCTTTTAAAAATAATTTTATTTTTTCTAAAACCTGTTTTGCTTCTTTCTTTGTTTTTACAATAATAATACTATCGTCTAAGTATCTTACATAGAATTTTATTCTTAGTTTATTTTTGATATATTGATCCACTTCATTTAGGTAAATATTGGCAAACATTTGAGAAGTATAATTACCGAATTTCTATTCCGACCTTCTTTTCTCCTGAATAAATAATTTTTTTTAAAATCCACAATACTTTTTCATCTTTAACTGTACGTTTTAAAATACTAATTAAAATTTCTTTATCGATACTTGCAAAGTATTTTGATACATCCATTTTCAAGATATAATATTCATTCCATTTTGTTTTTGCCTTTTTCATACAATTTTGTATATATATTGCAGCTCTATGTACTCCTCTATTTTTAATACATGCATAAGAATGTTCTATAAATTTCGGTACATAATGAGGCTCTAAAAAATTTTTCACTACCCAAGTATGTACTATTCTATCAATATATCTAGATTTTTCTATCATTCTTAGCTTTGGTTCTTTTACATAAAAAATTGTGTATCCCCCATGCTCATATGTTCCAGTTTTTAGTTTGTTATATAACCATTTAATATATTCTTCCTTTTTAAGTTCAAATAAAATTACATCTTTTCGAAAACCTTTTCCTCTTTTTGCTAAATTATGAGCTTCCATTAATTTTTCACATGTTAAATATTCATTATATTTATTTCTTAACCATTTTGCCATAATATTTAAGTAATCCCCCTATTATCCTTCCTATCTCAGCTATCATTTCAATAGATACATCAAATTTATGTTTATCTATATATTGTTTTTTATACATAATTCTAAGTAAAATTCTTTGTACATTAAGCAAAGCATCTATTTTATTAATATAATATAAACATTCTTTATTGTTTAATTTACTTAAGAATAATGTATATTCTAACATTTCATACATTATTTTTTTATATTCATTACCTATATTAAATTTTTCTGTTCTCGGAAGTTTTAAAAATAAGTCTAACATGTATTCTATATATCTTTCTATTTTTTGTATTAATATTAGTTTTTTTTCTTTTGTATCTTTTTCTGTTACTATTAATTCATCATTTTTCATTTTTACTTATCCTCATATAATAACTTTTTATTAAATAAAAAAATTTGAACTATAAAAACTACAAAAAATAGTTCAAATTTTCCACATATATATATATTCTCGTTTCCTACTAATATATATATTGTTGATACATATTTACCTATTACTTTAAAAAGTAATTTGGAAGGAATAAATCTCTTTAATATCTAATACTTCACTGTATATATTCCGTAAAATATATAATCTGGAATGATATTAGAGTCGGCCTAGAACCACGGTTATTGTTAGTATTGTTCGGATTGTTGTTGTTACGGTTCCTCGCTGGGTTGTTAGAACCATTATTGTTGTAGTAACCACCACGATTAACACGGTTGTTGGTGTCGTTGGCCTTTTGATTTATCCCTAAAGTTTAATTTCACTTTTTTAAAAGAACTGTTCTACTTATCATTCTTCTCTACTTATTCTCCAGAGTTCAGTTCTACTATATATAAAGTCGGCCTAGAACCACGGTTATCGAGAGTATTGTTCGGATTGTTGTAGTAACGGTACCTCGCTGGGCCGTCAGAACCATTATCGTAGTAGAAACCACCACGATAAACACGGCTGACGGTGCCGTAGGCCTCTTGTGTCCATTCGTATAAATTTCCTGCTAAGTCGTATATGTTGTTTGCTTTATTATACTCTGAACTTCCTGTTGGTACAAGTGTTGATGTGTTACTTTGTTTGGTTTGTTCGTTTCCTTCTTCTGAAGTTTTATATGTAAATGTTACATCATAATAATTTCCCCAGCTTCCAGAATTACTAGCTATTTTATCCCAATCCATTCCAGTATCATTTAACCATTCTAATGTTCTGTCCCACTGCGTTCCCCATATCATTGTTGTTGCTACATCATTATTACTATTTGGTTTTAAGTCTCTACATGCTTTATATGACTGATACCAGCTTATGTTATTTGCTGCTGTTTTATATTTTTGTACTACATATTTGTCAGAACTGCTATCTTTTCCTAGTTCGTATCTTCCTATATAAAATCCTCCGTATTTTTCTATACTTTCTATCATATTTTTATAGTCATCTACAAAAGCTTGTTGCATTTTTTCTTTTGTCTCAAAGCCTGCCTGAGAAGCATAAGTACTAGCTGAACCGTTTGTTGTATCATAAGTTGTTAAACTTGGCTCTCTATAGCTTGTTCCACTTGGTAACAAAGATGTTGTTTTTTTTGTCCTTCCAGTTGAACTAAAATCATATAATTTACTATATTTTCTTGTTTTTACTTCTGTTTGTCCATATAATTCTATATCTTCTGTACCATCTTCATACATTTCTTTTAATTGTTGATCAGATACTGGAATCCATACCCATTCATTTTTATTTTCATCTATTACAACAAGTCCTGTATCTACTGTGCTTTCTCCGTCTTTATCTGATATAGTAAAGCCAGCTGGTATTGTTGCTTTTCCACCTTGTCCATCATCGTAGTTGTCTTTTTCTGTTGTGGTTGATGTACTTCCAGGCTGTAATGTTTCCCCAGTATTTGGGTCGTCTCCTTGTGTTACGTCATCGTCTCCTTTTTTACCTAATCCTACTAACGTATTATATAAATTGTCCATTTCGTTTTGCTCTCTTTGTGCAGAGTCTTTGTATTTGTCTACTGCTTCTTTGCTTTTTACAAATATTCCATTTTCTCCTAGGGCTAGGTTTAATGATACACCTGCTAGGATTATTAGGATTATGATTGTTATGACAAGAGCCACCAATGTGATTGCTGCGGATTCCTGGGCACGGTGCCCCGTGCCCCTACGGTTTTTGTATTTCTTTGTAGTATTTGGGCAGACAGAGGCGTCTGCCCCTACATTTGTTTTGTTTGGTTTGTTCATTTTATATCCTCCTTTTTTTTTACACATTTTTATTGGGCAGACAGAAGCGTCTGCCTCTACACCTGTTATGGTATTCCTTTGTGGTTTGCGGGCGATTAAAATCGCCCCTACACATATTTTGGTATTTCTTTGTGTTTGGTCAGGTCAAGACCTGCCCCTACATTTACATTTTTTGTTATTAGATAATTTTTTAAATGCAAAAATAGAACCAAATTCCATTTTGGCATTTTGATTTTTTATATCAAAAATACACAAATGGAACTTAGTTCTATTTGTTTTTTATCTATTCTATTTACATTATTTGACTTTTTTTCTTTTAATATATTACTTGTGTGTGTGTGTGTGTGTGTGTGTGTGTGTACTCCTGCAAGGGTTTTAGCGTTTACTTTTATTTTCATTTGTTTCTTTCTCCTCTTTTTCTTTATTTTTATATTTATTTTTATATCATAACATTTTGTCTTTTGCAATATTTTTGGAAAAATTTTTTTTGCATTTCTTAATTTTTATTTTAATATTTATTAAAATATTTTTTTGTAGATGGGCAGACTTAAGGCGTCTGCCCCTACATTTGTTTTTTAAATACCTATTGATAATTTTATTCTTTTAATTTCACTTTTGCTTAAACCCGTAACTTCACTTATGTCTTCTATTTGCATTTTTTTATTTAGCATCTTTTTGGCTGTTTCACGTTTTTCATTTCTTTCTCCCTTTCTAAGTCCTTCTGCAATTCCAACTCTCTTTCCTTCTATTACTCCAGCCTCTCTTTCTTTTCTGTTTTCTTCTTCAATTTCTTTTATCCAACATTCTCTTGCTGTCATAATGCTATCCCCTCCTTTCCAATCATATTTTTTAATTATTTTGTCTATCTTTTCTTTTTCTAGTCTTGCACTTAGTATATATCTTGTTATGTCTTGCATTTTTTTTGCTTTTTCTTCTGTGTTACACTCTTTTGCTATTTGTTCTAACACTTCTATTAATTTTTCTTTTGTTTTGCTTTTTTCTATTAAAAATGCATATGATACTTTACTGTTTAATTTTAATAATTCTTCGTTTGTGTAGTCATTTATGTTTATTATTTTATATTCTATATTTATATAGTTTCTTTGCTTTTTATATTTTATTTCTTTTTCTTTTAGTTTTGTTTCTGCTGTCCATTTTCCTTCTCCTGTATATATTACTATTGGTATTATTTTTGGTATTTTATATTCTTTTGTTTTTATTTTTTCTTTATCTATTATATCGTTTAATATTGTTGTATAGTAATTTAATATTCTATATATCATTGAGTAATCTATTTTTGATTGGTGTTCTATTAGGTAATATATTTCTTTATTTTTTTGTTTGTATAATATGTCTATTTCTTTTGAATAATAGTTTTTTGTTATAAATGAGTTTTTTATTTGTTCTACATTGCTTTCTTTTATTTTTTGATTTTCATTTTCTGCAATAAAGTAATTTATGAATTCACTAAACTCTTTTGGTGTATTTAGTACATCTTTTATTAGTTTATCATGTGGTTTATTGGTTCCTCCATATTCATATGTTTCTTCTGTTTCTTGCAATATTATTGGTATTAGTTTTTTTCTTACTATGTCTTCGTATTTTTCGTATTGTTCGTACATTTTACCTCCTTTTGCTTATTGACAACATTATAGCATCTCTTTTAATTATTTGTCAATATGTGCATGTTTTATTTTTTTAATTTTTGGAAATTTAATTGCTGATTTGCAATTTTTAGATTTAATAATTTAATTTTACTATTATTTTTTCATTTGTCAAGAAAAACTTTTCGACATTTTTTGTGTTTTTGAATTTTAGGGTATGCCTTTGTGTGATTTGGGCAGACTTAAGGCGTCTGCCCCTACAACTATAGGGTATGCCCTTTGTAGATTGGGCACGGTGCCCCGAGGCTGTTGAAAAACAAGCATTATTTAATTAATGAAATTTTTAAAAATAATATATTT